>NZ_JBFTNR010000072.1:0-10507 GCF_056665995.1 Stenotrophomonas sp. 05L44_2 | reverse complement strand
ATGCGGATCGATCTTCTCCTGCTCGATGTTGATGGCGTGCTGCTGCACTACCAGCGCGCACAGCGCGTGCTGCATCTGGCGCAGGCGCTGGGCGTGCCGACCGCGCACGTGCAGGCCGCGCTGTACGACAGCGGGCTCGAAGCGGCACACGACAGCGGTGCGCTGGATGGCGAGCGCTATCTGGCCCAGCTTGGCGAACGGCTCGGCACAACGGTAACGCTGCACACCTGGATCGCCGCACGGCACGCGGCCAGCCACCCGCAGCACGCCGTGCTGCAACGGCTGAACGCCCTGCGGGTGCCGATGGCGGTGCTGACCAACAATGGTGCCTTGATGACGCAGGCGCTGCCGACGCTGCTGCCGGAGCTGTTTCCCAAGCTGCAGGGCCGGGTGTTCTGCAGCGCGGACTTCGGCCTGCGCAAGCCTGCACCGGAGGTATTCCTGCGCACGCTCGCAGCCCTCGAGGTGGCACCGGCGCACACGCTGTTCGTCGATGACCTGTTCGTCAACGTGCGCGGTGCACGCGCAGCGGGCCTGCACGCGGAAACCGTGCAGGACGGACGCGGACTGGGGAAGGTGCTGAAGCGCTACGGGGTGCGGTAGCGCCGGGCCATGCGCGACGAGCGCAGCGGAAAAGCAACGCCGGGCATGGCCCGGCGCTACCTTGGTCAATGATCAGCGCGCGGCGACGAACGCGGCAATCGCCGCGCGCAGGCGCTTGAGGCCTTCGGCCACTTCTTCGTCAGTGATGTTCAGCGACGGCACGAAGCGCAGCACGTCCGGGCCAGCCTGCAGGGTCAACAGGCCCTGCTCCGCAGCGTGGTCGAGGATGGCACCGGCCTGGCCAGCGAACTCCTTGCTCAGCACCGCACCCAGCATCAGGCCGCGACCGCGCACCTCGCTGAACACCGTGAACTCATCGTTGATGCGGGCAAAGCCATCGCGCAGCGCCTTCGACTGGCGGCTGACATTGGCTGCGATCTCGGCCGAGGCCAGCTTGCGCAGCGCCACGCGGGCGACGGCCGCGGCCAGCGGATTGCCGCCGAAGGTGGTGCCGTGGGCACCGAACTGCATGGTCTCGGCCACCTTCGGGCCGGCCAGCATCGCGCCGATCGGGAAACCACCGCCCAGTGCCTTGGCCAGGGTCACCATGTCCGGCACCACGTCATCCTGCCAATGCGCGAACAAGGTACCGGTRCGGCCCATGCCGRCCTGGATCTCGTCCAGCACCAGCAGYGCGTYGTGCTGGTCRCACAGTTCGCGCACGCGCTTGAGGAAACCGGACTTGGCCGGCATCACCCCGCCGATCACGCGCTTGTCGGCCGGGCGGCCCTGGCTGGAGGCCCACTTGCGGACCATCTTGATCGCCACTTCGTTGGCTTCGGCGCCGGAGTTGCACAGGAACACGCGCTCGGCGAAGCGGCTGGCCTTCACCAGTTCCTCGGCCAGGTGCAGCGGCGGCGCGCTGTAGAACACGTTGCTGGTGTGCCACAGCTTGCCGGCCTGTTCGACCAGCGCGGCGACCAGGTCCGGGTCGTTGTGGCCCAGGCCGCACACGGCGATGCCCGCGGCCAGATCGATGAACTCACGGCCCTGGCTGTCCCACACGCGGGCGCCCTGGCCTCGCTCCAGCACCACCTGGCGGGGCTTGTACACCGGCAGGTAGTAGTGCGACAGGGAGATCAGCGGATCGGTAGCGGCGGTCATGGCGGTCAGCAGGGTTCAGGAATGCCCATTCTCGCGCTGGAACCCGTGCGGCACAATGCACGCATGCGACCGTTTTCCGCCCCCCAGCTGAACCCCGCCACCGAGACCGGCTGGCGCCGCCGGTGGTTCGACATCATCTACCGCCACGACAGCCGGCCCTCGCGCAATTTCGACCTGCTGCTGGTCTACGCGATCATCGCCAGCGTGCTGGTGGTGATGTTCGACAGCGTGCAGCGCTTCCACATCGCCCATGCCGACTGGCTGTACGTGCTGGAATGGGGCTTCACCATCCTGTTCACCGCCGAATACGTGCTGCGGCTGGTGGTGGTCAAGCGCCCGCTGCGCTACGCGGTGAGCATCTGGGGCATCATCGACCTGGCCTCGATCCTGCCGACCTACCTGTCGCTGTTCATTCCCGGTGCGCAGAGCCTGCTGGTGGTGCGCGCACTGCGCATCCTGCGCGTGTTCCGCATCCTCAAGCTGACCCGCTACATCGAAGAAAGCGGCGTGCTGATGCAGTCGCTGTGGCGCAGCCGGCGCAAGATCCTGCTGTTCCTGTTCACGGTGGTCACCATCACCATCATCGCCGGCACGCTGATGTACGTGATCGAGGGACCGAACCATGGCTTCACCAGCATTCCCAGCAGCATGTACTGGGCAGTGGTGACGATGGCCACGGTCGGCTTCGGCGACATCGTGCCGCAGACCGTGCTCGGCCGCTTCGTCACCTCGGTGCTGATCCTGATCGGTTACAGCATCATCGCCGTGCCCACCGGCATCTACACCGCCGAACTGGCCAGCACCATGCGCGATGCCGAGCTGGCCGCGCGCCGCGATGCACGTGGCTGCCCGCACTGCGGGCTGGAGGGCCACGAGCCGGATGCGCGGCACTRCCGCAAGTGTGGCGGACCGCTGCCGGATACGTTCAGCCACTGACGATGAGCCCAGCCGACGGCCGGCCCCACCGAAGYCAGCGGAGTAGATCCACGCCATGCGTGGATGAAGCCCCACCAAAGGCACACAGCAGATCCGCGCGATGGACGAATGCGGCATCCCGCATCCATCCATCGCAGTCGACCCACTGGCTCAATTCATGCGATTGCTGGTGGTCACCAGATCGTTGTAGGCGGCCATCACTGCCGCCTCCGAGCCCGCAGGCGCCGATCCGACACGGCCACTGGATGTCCGTTCTTCCTCGCGCTCACGTTCGGTGAATGCCTTGCCTGATGCAAGGCGCTCGACGCGGCGCCCGGCATCCCGGATCAGCACGTCCGTCGACCGCTGTACATGTGCCCACAGCGGGTTGTCCCTACCCACCCCTGCATCCTGCATTTCCTTGACCAGCGCTTGGTAGTCGGCCAGCTGCGTGCGCGCCACCTGCAGGTCCGGCGCCTCTCCCTGCAGCGACAGTGCCAGGCGCTTGCCGTCACCGATGATGCGCAGGTGGTAGTACGCCAGTGAACGACCTTCGTCCGCTTCGATCTGCTTGAGCTGCGCGGCACGGCGTTCCTCCTCGTTCTTCTCCAGCGCCGCGTCCAGGGCCTCGCTGGCCTTGAAGAAGTCAGCGTAGGCCTGCATCAGCGGCGCATGCTGGGCGCGCATCCCTTCGCCGTTGTCGCGCCGATAGTCCTCACGGGTGAAATAGCCATCAGCGCGTTCGATCAGCGCATACAACGACTGGAAGGCCGCCTGGTACTGCCGCACCGGCTCATCCAGCGGCGTGGCCGGCGTCCGGGCCAACGCATCGGTCAGCGGTTGGCCGCAGTACTCGACACGATGCGACAGCACCTTGCCCGGCGAGCGCGGCTGCGCTTCCTTGCCCGTCGGCCCCGCTTCGGGATCCTTGATCCAGCCGGTATAGGTCTGGAAGCCCTCGTGGATGGGCTGTTCGACGCCGTTGTAGCACTCGATGTAGGCGTTGATCTTCTGCAGGCCCGGATCGGCCACCGGCAGTCCTGCCGATCCGTTGCAACCAGCGAGGGCGGCGGCAGCGCCGAGCATAAGCAGAGAAAGTACACGCGCGGAAGAATTCAAACCGGTTCCTTGCAGATATGAGACGGCGCACATTCGCGCGCGCGGTGGAACAGCCCGCATATGCGGACGCCGATGCCATCGAGACGACGGGGCAC
This sequence comes from Stenotrophomonas sp. 05L44_2, assembly GCF_056665995.1. Lineage (NCBI taxonomy): Bacteria > Pseudomonadati > Pseudomonadota > Gammaproteobacteria > Lysobacterales > Lysobacteraceae > Stenotrophomonas > Stenotrophomonas sp. 05L44_2. Next base: position 6,671 of record NZ_JBFTNR010000072.1, on the reverse strand, counting down.
CCCATCCTTCACGTCGCAATCAGCCTGCTCGAATGCGACAGAAGTGGGTGCAGCGCCCCGGATTACTGGCGGTTGCTCTGGAACACCAGTGCGTTGTAGATGTGCAGCAGTCGCCCGGCCGAGCCGCTCGGCGCCATCGAGGGCGAATCAAGCATGCGTCGTTCGAAGTCGGTGTAGGGCGTGTTCGCGCTGACGCGCTGCAGGCGCTCCTTGCCTTCGCGGCGGAAGTTCTCGGCCTCGCGTTCGAAGCTGTTCCAGTCCAGCTTGCCCGGCTCCTGATCGGCCACTTTGGCATGCGCTTCGTCGGAAATGCGGTTGAAGGCGTCCAGCCGCTCCCGTGCCCGGGCCACGTCGAAGTCGTCCTCGCCCATCATCTCCATGATCGCTTTCGCTTCCAGCATCATCGCCAGTCGGTAGTACTCGCGGGTGCGTCCTTCGGCCTGCTCCAGCGCCTTGAGCTGTTCGCGCTGGGCAGCGTCGTTCTGGCGCTCCAGTTCGGTGTTGAATGTTTCACTGGCAACCACGAAATCCTTGAAGGCGGTCATCAACGGCGCGTGCAGCTGCTTGCCCTTGGCAAACTTGTCGTCTTCGAAGTCCTGACGCTCGTAGTAGTCGTGGGCTTCCTTGCTGATCGGCACCAGCGCCTTCAGCGCCTGCTGGTAGTGGCCGGCAGCGGCATCGAGATCGGCAAGCGCCGGCTTGGCAGCGATCGCCTCCGTCACGGGGGCGTCGCATTGCTTCATGTCGTAATCGCCGATCTCGAATGGTCCGTACACGTTCGTCTCGCGCCCGCTCGGGCCGGCGTCCACGTCCTTGATCCAGCGCGTGTAGGTCTGGATGCTGCTGTGCGTCTTCGAATCAAGCGCGTTGAAGCAGCCGATGTAGGCGTTGAGCTTTGCGGTCAACTGCTGTTGGGCGTCAGCCGATGCCGTGCTGGCCTCCGGCTTGCCGGCGGAACCCGGGTCGCCGTCGGTTGCGGGCGCCTTGCCACCACAGGCAGCCAGAAGAAGCGACAGCGAAGCGGCCAGTGCCGCGATGGAAAGAGTACGTGACATGGGCTCACATCCCTGTTGAAAACGATTACAGCCGCGCATTCTAGCGCAGCGGGCCGAAGGCGGCAGCCATCGGCCTTTCCCTACCGGCTGGCTCAATCCAGGAACAGATCCGGCAGCAACGRACGCGACGCATCCACCGCATACCCGGAAAGATCGGTCACGCCAGCTTCGGCCAGCACCTCGTCATCGATCAGGAAACGGCCGTGGAAACCGGCCGCCTCGCGCACCAGCACCGCATGTGCAGCATCCGCCATGACCTGCGGCGTGCGACAGCCGCCGACGTCCACGCCCGGAATCATGTTGATCGCATCGGTCGCAATGACCGTGCGCGGCCACAGCGCATTGACCGCCACGCCCTGCGGACCGAACTCGGCGGCCAGGCCGAGGGTGACAAAGCTCATGCCCATCTTCGCCAGCGTGTAGCCGGTATGCGCGCCCCACCACTTGGGCTCGAGGCTCGGCGGCGGCGCGAGGGTCAGGATATGCGGGTTCGGCGCCTGCAGCAGGTACGGCAGGCAGGCCTGCGCACACAGGAAACTGCCGCGCGAATTGACCTGCTGCATCAGGTCGAAGCGCTTCATCGGCGTGTCCATGGTGCCGCGCAACCAGATGGCGCTGGCGTTGTTGACCAGGATGTCGATGCCACCGAAGGTGTCCACGGCGGCAGCAACGGCCGCCTGCACCTGGTCTTCTTCGCGGATGTCGCACTTCAGCGCAAGGCCCTGGCCACCGGCTGCAATGACGGCCTCGGCAGCACTGTGGATGGTACCCGGCAGCTTCGGATTGGGCACCGACGACTTGGCGGCAATGGCGACGTTGGCGCCGTCACGCGCGGCGCGCAACGCGATCGCCAGGCCGATGCCACGCGAGGCACCGGTGATGAAAAGGGTTTTGCCCTGCAGACTGCCCACGTTCCACACTCCAGCGTATGCAATGAGCCGCTAGTATGCCGCGCCGACGCGGAGTTCACCGCACGTTGACGATACTGGCGCCCCGGTCACTGCACGAGGTCCATGCCATGCGCTGTTCCCGCCTGTTGTTGCCTGCCCTGGGCCTGGCCCTGCTCACCGCCTGCCAGGGCCGCTCGCCCGAACCCGGCAGCGCGCCGGCCAAGGATGACGCCGCCAGCGTCGACAAGGCCACCGGTGATGGCAAGCTGCGCTGGAGCGAGGCCGTTGTCTGGGATGGTGACCTCAACGCCTGCCGTCAGGGCGACAGCGCGGCCACCCGCGATTGCCTGCGCGATGCGATGCGGTCCGGTGGGGCCAGTGCCGATGCGGTCACTGCGGCCGAGCAGCTGTCCACCGGTGGCGAACTGGCCTACGTGACCGCCTGGCATGAACACGACGGCCTGGGCGTGGCCACCGTCGAGTATCCGTTCCGCGCCAATACCAATGAAGGCACGCGCCTGGTCGATGCCGCAGGCAAGCGTATCGACGTGGATGCGGTGCAGCTGGACGACACGCTGCGCGCCGATCCCGGCGTGCAGGAGGTGCTCAAGGCGCATCCGCAGGCCACGCCGTTCGCGCCGGCGCAGGCCGCGGGTACCGCGGCGCTGGATGGGGGCGGCATCCGCCTGCTGTACCGCACGCCGCTGCGCGACTGCCATGCGTGCCCGGACGTGGGCCAGCTGCAGATCGGCTATGACTTCGATGGCAAGCGCAACTTCATCGGCCAGCAGGTGGTGCCGGTGACGCCGTAGGGGTTTGCCGCGCCATGCGGCAACGCGCATCCACGCATGGCGTGGATCTACTGATATCCGCGCACCTGCTTGCTCAGCAGGTGCGGCGCGATCCATCGATGCACCGGTGCCACCGGCAGCATGTACAGGCGGCCGAACGCGTTGTGGGTGTGCACCACCGTCGCCACTTCCAACATATCGCCGTGCCATTGCAGCGCCAGCTGCACGCGCAGATGGCGGTCGTTGTCTTCCAGCACGATGGCATCCTCGTCCAGCGCCTGCAGGGTGAAGATGCCGAGGCGTTGCCCGCGCTGCGGATCGGCGGTCTGCTGCACTCCGCGCAGCGAGCCGAGATCCTTCATGCCCAGCAGCCGCATGCCCCTGTTGCGCAGCGCCATCAGTCCATCGAACCAGCCGGGCACCGTCGCGGCCATATCGCGGTAGGCCTGCAGCGCCGAACGGCCGTTGCGCGGCGCCGCCTCTTGGCAGGCATGGACGAAATCGGCACCCGGCAGTTGCGGACGCAGCACGCTGCCTTCGCTCAGCTGGGCGCTCACGGCTTGGGGCCCTGCCCTTCGTTGTCTTCCCAATGCAGGATGCGGCGGGTGACGAAGCGGTAGACCGGCTTGCCGGTGGCGAACCAGAGATCGCGTACCCACGAGGTGCGCTTGAGCACGCGCTTCTCCACCGGCGTCAGCGACTCCCGGCAGTACATGCGCTTGTGCTTGAGCAGGTGGCGCAGGTCCTCGCGCGCCAACAGTCGCATCCAGCGCGAGCGCGGGTCGCCTATCACTGCCAGCTGGAAGTCGATCAGGGCCGGTCGACCGTCCTCGGTCAYCAGCCAGTTGGCTTCCTTGGCCAGGTCGTTGTGGGCCACACCGCGCCGATGCAGCTGCTGCAGCAGGCGGCGTGCGGCGCGGAACCAGGCCACATCACCGCGCGGCGGGCGCTGGTACATCGCATCGCCGGCCATGAAGCTGCGGTCGAGGTGGCGGCCATCCCAGTCCAGCAGTTGCGGCACGTCGGCCATGCCATGGATGTGGCGCAATGCACGCGCTTCGCGTCGCGCCAACCACCACGCTGGCAACCGCAGCCACAGCGGCGTGGCCCCCAGATCGCGGCGCACGAAGGGGCCTTCAGGCCCCTGCACGAGGAGGATCCGGCCGAAACTGTCGGCCTTCAGTGCATGCGTTGGCGCGTCATTGGATACAGGCATGGCGACATTCTAGGCGATGACGCCGGTTGCAATCGGTCACCAAGCGGCTGGGAACCAGTCACCTTCACGCCCCTATAATCGGACAATGGACTCTTCATGGATCGACGCCACCCTCGCGTGGATTGCCGCTCATCCCGTGTTGGCGGGTGCGGTCATCTTTCTGATCGCCTTCTGCGATGCGGTCATCATTCTTGGCGCCATCGTGCCGGCGCTGCCGTTGCTGTTCGCCGTTGGCGTGTTCATCGGCCTGGGCCAGATCTCCGGGCCGTATGCGGTTGCCGCCGCGGCGCTGGGTGCGTTCGCCGGTGATGGCATCAGCTACTGGATAGGCCGGCGCTGGGGCGACCGCCTGCGTGGCGTCTGGCCGTTCAGCCGCTACCCGCAGCTGCTTGACCGGGGCGAGAATCTGTTCCGCCGCAATGCGTTCAAGAGCATCCTGATCGCCCGCTATGTCGGTGCCATCCGGCCGTTCGTGCCCGCCATTGCCGGCATGATGAAAATGCCCGCCAGCCGTTACGTGCAGGCCAGTGGCATCGCCAGTATTTCCTGGGCTGTGCTGTTCCTGGCACCGGGCTGGATTCTTGGCGAAGCCTATGATGCCGTCGCTGCCGTTGCCGGCCGGCTGGTAGTGGTGGTGGGCTTGTTGGCAGTGATCCTCAGCCTGGTCTGGGCCATCGTGCTGTACGGCTATCGCTGGTCGGCCGCGCGCATGGACAGCTGGCTGGCGCGGCTGCTCGACTGGTCCAACCGGCACCCGACGCTGGGCCGCTACACGGTGGGCGTGCTCGACCCGAAGCGCCGCGAATCGGTGCCGCTGGCGATGCTGGCGCTGATGCTGCTGTTGCTGGGCTGGGGCTGGTTCGCGCTGCTGACGGTGGTGGTCGCCCATGGCGAGCCGTTGGCGGTGGACCTGCTGGTGCACCAGGCGATGCTGGCCCTGCGCAATCCGCTGGCCGACTACCCGATGGCCGCGTTGGCCTCGCTTGGCGCATGGCAGGTGCTGCTGCCGGCAACCGCTGCCGCGCTGGGCTATCTGATCTGGCGCCGGCGCTGGATGGCGGCCGCCCATTGGCTGGCCGCATTGGCCTTCGGCCTGGCCCTGACCAAACTGCTCGGTACCACCGTCGATGTGGTGCGCCCGATCGATGCCAGCAGCGGCTTCGGCTTCCCGTCGGTGTCGGTGACCATGGCCACCATCACCTTCGGCTTCTTCGCGGTGCTGATCGCCCGCGAAATGCCCGGCCGCACCCGCGTCTGGCCCTACCTGGTGTCGGGCATCGTGGTCAGCCTGATCGGCTTTGCGCGCCTGTACCTGGGCGCGCACTGGCTGAGCGATGTCATCGGCGGCATGCTGTTCGGCACCTTCTGGCTGCTGGTGCTGGGCATCGCCTACCGCCGCCGCTTCAACCGCTCGTTCTGGGTAAAGCCGGTGGCATGGCTGTTCTACGGCGTCTTCGTGGTGGCGGCGATGTGGTACGCGCCGCGCAACATCGCCATCAAGCTGGAACGCTTCGAGCCGACCCTGCCGGCGCCGCTGGCGATGGACGCGCAGGCCTGGTGGCAGCACGACTGGGCGAAGCTGCCGGCGCGTCGCAACGAATTCGACGATGACCAGCGCTGGCCACTGGACGTGCAGGTGGCCGGTCCGTTGCCGCCGCTGCAGGCGCAGCTGGAAGCGCGCGGCTGGCAGGTACAGGCCCAGGCCGGCTGGCAGGAAGCGCTGCTGATGCTGGACAAGAACACCGGCGCCAATGAACTGCCGGTACTGCCGGCGACACTGGATACGCGCGTTGAAGCGCTGCTGATGGTGCGCCAGGGCGCGCAGGCCGACGAGCGTTACGTACTGCGCTTGTGGCAGGCGCCGGCGCAGCTGCAGCCGGGCGACACCCCGTTGTGGCTGGGCAGCGCACAGACCCTGCGCTACGAGCGCCACTTCCAGTGGATCGGCATGTGGCACCCGGTGCGAGGCATCGACCCGGCGTTGAATGCGGTCAAGGAAGCGGTGCAGTCGTTGCCGCAGCGCGAGGATGTGCAGCCGGAGACCGGGCTGCCGGTACTGCGGTTGAAGACCGCCACGCCGTAACGAAGCCGCCGGGCATGGCCCGGCGCGACTGCTCCGCTCTGGTAGTCGCCAACCTTGGTTGGCGCTTTCGGGAAAGGCTGCCAACCACGGTTGGCATCTACCGACGACGCCGGGTCATGCCCGGCGAGCACGACGGCCGGTTTTTACGGCATCCAGCCCAGCAGCTGCTGCAGGCGCTGGTGCGGGTCGTCCAGCTGCAGCAGTTGCAGGCGCTGCTGTTCGCTCAGCGGCAGCAGCTCGGCCAGCCGCCAGCTGACCCAGCTGGCCTGGTCCATCAAGGCCGGCGAGGCCGGTGCGAACGCCGTGCCCGCCTGCTCGATGATGTGGTCCAGTACCGTCGCCAGCAGCGCATGCTGCGGACGCAGTTCGTCATCGGGATCCTCATCGCACCAGCGCACATCGGCAACCACCAGCCCGTTGTCGCGCACGCGCGTGCGCTCGACGTGGAAACGACGGGTGCCGCGCAATCGCAGCTGCAGCACGCCATCGGCACCGACATCGAAATCCTCGATCTTCACCTGCACGCCGAAGGCGGCCGGCGTTGCAGGCGCTCCCACTTCGTTTCCTTCCAGGATCAGGCAGACACCGAAACCTTCACCGCTGCGGCCGGTTTCGCGCACCAGATCCAGGTAGCGT
>NZ_JBFTNR010000071.1:0-9216 GCF_056665995.1 Stenotrophomonas sp. 05L44_2 | reverse complement strand
ATGCACACCCTCCAGCAGTGGCCGCACCGGCAGCGGCACCGGCTCCAGGCGCAGCGCGCCCGCTTCCATCCGCGAATAGTCGAGGATGTCGTCGAGGATCTGCCGCAGCATCTGCGCCGAGTCTTCGATCACGCCGAGGATGCGTTGCTGTTCGGCGTCCAGCGGCGAATGCGCCAGCACTTCCAGCATGCCCAGCACACCGCTCATCGGTGTGCGGATTTCATGGCTCATGGTGGCCAGGAAGCGCGATTTCGCTGCTGCAGCCTGCTCGGCTTCGACCATCGCCGCGGCCAGCGCGTCGGCCTGCGCGCGCGCTTGGCTCACGTCCACCCAGTAACCACTCCAGGTTACCGCGCCTGCTTCCGTTGAATACGGGTGCGCCTGGCTGCGCACCCAGCAGGGCGCGCTTCCGTCGCGGTGGATACGGAACTCGAAGGACAGCGGGGCGAAATTGCGTGCCGCCCGTTCCATCGCACGCAGCACCTTTTCGCGGTCGTCGGCATCGATGCATGCCAGCAGCGCCTGCCCGTCCGACTCCGCCTGCTGCCGGCTGATGCCGAACATCGACTGCACATCGCCGGCAATGAAGGGGAAGCTCAGGGTGCCGTCCGCTTCGCGGCGGGCCTGGTAGACGATGGCAGGCAGGTTGTCGGTCACCTCGGCCAGGCGCTGCTCCAGCTCGCGACGGCCAGCCACTTCGCGGCGCAACCGCCAGTGCCCCAGCCCATGCATTGCCACAGCAGTGGTCAGCACCAGCAGCAGGGGAAGGCCCCAGCGCAGCAGGGTGCGCCAGTCCACTCCATCGCGGTATTCCACCGACAACCAATCGCCGCGCAGGGCCTCGCGCCGGCGCGGCCCCATCTGCAGCAGCAGGCGGTCGAAGGTGGTGGCCAATGCCGCATGGCGACGCTCCACCGCCAGCGCCAGCTGGTCGTTGAACCCGGCTGGCGCGGCCAGTTGCAGGCGCCCCGGGAAGCGGTTGCGCAGCAGCTGGTCGACCAGCGCCAGGTTGCCCACGTAGGCATCAGCCTCGCCATCTGCCAGGCGTTGCAGGGCCTGCTCGGCGCTGCGCGCGGCGACGATCTTCACCGACGGTGCCTGATGCTGCACGTAGCCACGGATGCGCTCGGGATCGGACAACAGCACGCGCTTGCCGTCCAGGTCCGACAGACCCAGCATCGACGGACTGTCAGTGCGGGTGACAATCACATTGGGAACGGTGATGAAGGGCTGGCTGAACACCCATTCCGGCCCGAGATAGTTCGAATCGGAGGGAATGCCGATCACCGCCTGCAGTTCTCCGCGACGCGCCTTCTCGCGCACCTCATACCAGTCATGGCTGTTTTCAACCTGCAGGTTGGCGCCGGCCTGCAGCAGGCGCTGCAGGTATTCGTTGGTCAGGCCACTGGGCTTGCCATTCCTGTCGGCAAACGACAGCGGCGCGGCGTTGGGCGCAAAGCCGATCTTCAAGGGTTGCTGCAGCACGCGTTTCTCGGCCTGGCTCAATGCCAGCTGCGCCGACGCCGACCACTGCGGCGGTGGCAGCCAGCGCTGCGCGAGGGCGTCACGCTGCGCTTCGCTGACGGCGGCAAGCGCCAGGTCCAGTGCTTCGGACAACGGCTGTTTGCTGTTGGGCACACCGAAATGCAACTGCTCCGGGGGCAGATCGCTGGGCCGCAGCAACGCCACACCCTTCAACCCGTTGGAGGCGATCAGTTCCGTCGCCACGTAGGCATTGCCGATGAAAATGTCGGCTTTGTCGTCTCTGACCATACGCAAGGCCGTCAGCGTGTTGTCTGCGACAAGTTGTCGTGCCCTTGGGAACCGCGCACGCACCTGCGGTCCGGTCATGAAGTCCTGCTCGACCACAACGCGCAGGCCATCCAGATCAGGTGCCTCCGAAGCACGCAGGTCCTGAGGACGTCCAACCATGGCCAGCGGTGCTTCGGCATAGGCGGCGGTATAGACCATGCAACGGGTACGCTCGGCGCTGAGCGCGATGTTCATCACCACGTCGATTTCGCCGCGACATGCCGCATCCAGCACGGAGGGCCAGTCCGCAAAACGGCGCGTCTCCACCTTCAGGCCAAGCTGCCGGGCCGAAAGCGTCAGGTAGTCCGGGCCGAGGCCCACCTGCTTCCCGTCCTGGATCGACTCAAAAGGAGGCCAGCCACTGTCATACTGTCCAACAACGACAACAGGATGTGCGGCCAGGTACTCGCGCTGCAGGGGGCTGAGCGGCAACGGCCCCGGCGTGGACGCAGGCTGGGCCAGCGCCGGCAGCGCCAGCAGGGTCGTCAACAGGATCAGTCCACGAGCCGCCCAGCTGCGCATCTGCAACGATCTCCTGGAAGTCCTGCCAGGGACCGCGACGGTCGCGGTCCGGCGTGCCGGTGGCCATACTAGAGCATGACCTTGCGCATCATCATCGCAGACGATCACCCCGTGGTCCGCATCGGTACCCGCGCCGTCATCGAATCCAGCGGCGTTGGCCGAGTCGTTGGCGAGGCCGACAACGCCCAGGCGCTGATGACCCTGCTGACGACCCAGCCCTGCGACCTGCTGGTCACCGACTACTCGATGCCTGGCAGCCCGCAGGCCGATGGCTTCGCCATGATCGGCATGATCCGCCGCCGCCATCCCGACCTGCCGGTGCTCATGCTCAGCGTCTCCAACAACCTGGCGATCCTGCGCATGGTGCTCGACAGCGGCGTGCTCGGCCTGGTCGACAAGAGTTCGTCGATGGAAGAACTGCCGCAGGCGATCCAGGCGGTCTATCGCGGCCAGTCCTACATCAGCCGCAGCCTGCGCGAGCGGGTGGAGGAAGCCGGCAGCTGGCGCATGCGCGAGGGTGACGGCAAGCCGTTGTCGCCGCGCGAAGTGGAGGTGCTGCGGCTGCTCGGCACCGGCATGACGGTCAAGGAAATCTCGCTGCAGCTGCACAAGAGCGTCAGCACCATCAGCCGCCAGAAGGGTGACGCCATGCTCAAGCTCGGGCTGAAGGGCGACGCGGAGCTGTTCGACTACCTGCGCGACGGCAGGATCTGAGACACCGTTCGCAGTTCTCTGACGGGAGGCTCCTCCCTGCCCCCTGTGATCGCCGTCGCATCTGTGCCATCATCCGCGTCGATGGGTTTTCCTATGCGAGGTCGAAGGAATCGACCGGCTCATCACGACGTTCCCCCTCATCGAGGGCGGGGCGTGTTCTGCGTTGGCCTTCCTGCCCGACGCCCGCAAACCATGGAGAGGTGCATGAAGATCCTTCCGGAATCCCGCTTGGCCCGTGTCCGCCCACGCCTGTGTGCGACGTTCGCCGGCCTGCTCGTTGCGCTGCTTGCCAGTGCCTGCACCCCCTCGCCTTCGACCGCGTCACCACAGGGCGCCACCGCGCCACGACAGGATGTTGCCCCGATGCAGAGCTCCGCCACACCCGCCACCACGGCCACCGCCACGCCCCCCGATGCCGGCAGCGTGCTGTATTTCATCTACGACGTCGACGGCGATGGCGCCGTTTCGTATGAAGTAGCCAATGGCAGTGTCGCCACCTTCTGGTTCGGCCATGCCTTCGAACTGGCCGGCACCCGCTATTACACCGGCTTTGCCTGGAACACACCGCAGAAGTACGGCAAGCCCGGCGAAGACGAAGCCGGTCCGGACAGCCAGGTCACCCTGACCGAGGCCACCTTCACCCTGACAGGCGACAAGCCGGATCGTCCCTGGGTGTTCAAGGGCGCCGAACCGTGGATCGGTACCGTCGGCGCCTATGGCACCGCGCCGGACATCGACAGCAAGCGCAAGCCGCTGGAATACCGCACTCCGGCCGGCAAGCTGGTGCTGGCGGTGCCGACCAGCACCTTCGCTACCGGTACCAGCATCGAAAGCTACACCGTGCTGGTATTCAACCCGGACTACGAGAAGTCCGAAGACGGCCAGGTCTGGGCCAGCGCGGGCACGGTGATCACCGGCGAAGACAATTCAGCCGCCTGCGACGAGGGCCAGGTGATGCCGTGCGTCAGCAACCGGGGCGCACTGGCCTTCAGCGCCGTCGCCGGCAGCGACCTGCCCACCATCACCGTCACCGCCACCGGCACCACCATTTCCGGCCCGGGCCAGACCCGTGCGCTGGGTGCGGCCGACGCGCGCCAGTACCACTACGACGCCGCCCGCAAGGCCTACGTCGAAAAGTAAGACGCACCACCCCGCAGCACCTGTTGACCGACATGTTGAAGACTCACGGATGAGTCCGGTTGGCGTATCGCGGCAAAGGCCGCTCCATCAACCCCAGAGGAAGTGTCATGGCACAACGTGACTACAGCAAAAAGGAAGTTCTCGACATCATCGAGCAGGTTGCACAGCGCAAGGGCATCGCCAGCGAGGACTTCCTGCGCTTTGCCCACATCGAGACCGGTGGCCGCTTCAACGAGCGCGCGCACAACGACAAGACCGATGCCAAGGGCCTGTTCCAGTTCCTGCCGTCGTCGGCCAGGCAGTACGGCCTGACCGGCCACGAGTACGACCCGACCCGCAACACCGAAGCGGCAGCGGAGATGTTCAAGCGCAACCTGGTGGACATGGAAAAGCGCCATGACCGCACCGGCCATCCCTACCTGTCCGGTGATGACAAGCCGAGCGGCCTTGACCTGTATCTGGCACACCAGCAGGGTGCCGCCGGCTACGGTTCGATCCAGACCGCGATCGCCACCGGCACGTTCGGCGTGGTGCGCGACGGCCACGGCGATCCGATCAACATGCGCCCGCGCATCATGGGCCAGATCGGCAGTGACGTCGAAGCGCTGACCGGGCATACGCGCGCCGAGATGCGCACGATGAATGATCGTGACCTGGCCAGCACCTTCGCCCAGTACTACGACCGCAAGTACGACGCGATCAGCATCCCGGAAAAGAACATCGCGCCGATCACCGAGGCCCAGGCGCGTCCGGCGCCGGTGCAGGCCGCACCGACGCAGACCGTGACCCCCGCCGCGCAGGCGGCCGTCGCCGCCGGTGCCGCAGCCATCGCCGCCACCGCCACGGCTGCTGCCGCCAAGCCCGATGCACCCGGCATTTCGCTGGATGCGGCCTACAACGCCGGCGTGAAGTACGACAACGTCAAGTACGCGATCAACATCGAATCCAGCCAGTACTACCGTGGCAAGGGTGTCACCGGCAAGAACGTCGAGCAAGGCTACATCGACTGCTCCGGCTGGGTCGGCACGATGCTCAACAAGACCCAAGATGAGATCAACCAGAAGGCCGGCCATGCGGTGTTCGCCGACGCCGACAAGATCAAGCTGGGCYTCGCCGGCTCCGGCGGTATCGTGCATGACGCCTACAAGGACTCCGGCGTGCTGCTCAAGCGCGACGACATCCTCAAGCCGGGTGCGCTGAAGGAAGGCATGGTGATCGGCCTGGATACGGCCAAGACCAAGCACGAGCACTGGAACGGCATCGACCACATCGTGATGGTGGTGCGAGACCCGAACACCGACAAGCTGCTGATCAGCCAGTCCACCGGCAAGCTGGGCGTGCATACCATGCCGGTGGAGGATTACCTCAAGCAGGTAAAGGACCACCCCAACTGGGAGCTGTTCGCCTCCGATCCGCTGCACCAGGCACGCGATCTGCTGGAAAACCGCAGCCAGGCGCACGAGCAGGCGCAGGCCAAGGGCGCCGCCGAGCCGAAGCCGTCCCCGCAGGAAAAGCCGCAGACCAGCAACGAAGTGCATAAGCAGGGTGCGCACGGCGAGGATGTGCGCAGGGCGCAGGAACAGCTGGGCCACCTGGGGTATGTGGGTGCCGACGGCAAGCCGCTGGTCGAGGATGGAAAGTTCGGTCGCAACACCGAGGCTGCCGTGCGCCAGCTGCAGAAGGACAACGGTCTGGCAGTGGACGGCATCATCGGCCCGAAGACGCTGGATGCGATCAAGGACGCGCGCGAGCGCCCGCTGCTCAATGACGGGCGCCATCCGCAGAACCCGATGTACAACCAGGCCGTGAAGGGCATGGAAGGCCTGCCGGCAGGCACCTTCAAGGACCGCCATGCACTGGAGGCCGCCGCCGCTGCACTGACCAAGGAAGCGCAGGCCAGCGGCATGCAGCGCATCGATTCGGTGGTGCCCAGCACCAACGGCGAGCGCATGTTTGCCGTACAGGGCACCGCCGGTGACCCGGCTGCCTGCCGCGCGGCGGTGGACACCCGTGCGGCCAGCGAGCAGAGCATGGCACTCAGCAGTGGTGCGGTGCACGGTGCACCGAATGTCCTGCAGCAGCAGGACGCCCAGCAGGAGCAGGTGAAGCAGGCCCAGCGCGCCATGGGCCACTGAGCCAGGCCAGGCAGGGGAAACCATGGGAAGGGCCGCGTACTGCGGCCCTTTTCCTTTCTGGCAGCTGAGCGGCCGCCGCGCTTTCAGCCTCGCTTCATGCCGCCTGACGCTAGATGAATGCGCAAGCCGCACGGGGATCGCGCGCAATGTTCCGGCAATGTCCGGGCACCAGCGTGGTCCCTACGGCAGCCGGGGCGCCCAGCGCCCTCCCTGCCCACCGTGGCATGCACCTCACAGGAGAACCCAACATGCTCAGCACTTCCGCACTCAGCTTCCGTGGTCTGGCGATGGCCCTGGCACTTCTTGCCGGCGTGGCCGTGGTCAGTGATGCCAGCGCGATGTCGAGGAAGGACAAGCGCACCGTGGTCGGTGCCGTCGTCGGCGGCGTGGCGGGTCACCTGATCTCCAACGGCGACCCGGCTGCCACCGTCGGCGGCGCGGTTGCCGGCGGCGCCATCGGCAACCTGACCACCTCCGACCGCCATGATCGACGCTACGACGGGCGCTATGACCGTCGCTACGATCGCCGTTATGACCGTGGCTACAACCGCGGCTATGGCTACGACCGCCGCGATGACCGTCGCTGGCAGCGCGAGCGCCATGACAACCGCTACTACCACGACCGCGGCCGTCATCGCGGCTGGTAAGCGCGCCGGCCACAGGCCGCACGTGGCGTCCCTGACGGGCGGGTCGATGACCCGCCCGTTTGCGTCTGTGGCGTCCATGGCGTTGAATGCGCAGCCTTGGATGTTCCTCTACTCACCAGCGGCCGTGGCATGACTTCTTCCCCCCATCGCGTGCAGGGCCTCAACAACGACGAGGTCGTCGCCGACTGGCCGGCGATCGACGCGCAGGAGATCACCTGGCTGCGTGGCCACTTTCCGCAGCTGGGCGCGGACAGCACGCTGCGCTGGCACAGCCCGCGTCCGTTGTCGGCCGCGGCCATCGTCGACGGCACCGGCGGTCCGGTCTTCATCAAGCGCCACCACCACAGTGTGCGCAGCGCTGGAAGCCTGGAAGAAGAACACCGTTTCATCGCGCATCTGGCAACTGCCGGCATGCCGGTGGTGCAGGTGCTGGCCAGCAACGACGGCCGCACCGCACTCGAACACGGCCCGTGGACCTACGAACTGCATGCGGTGGGCGCCGGCAAGGACCTGTATCGCGAACTGCCGTCATGGTCACCACTGACCGACATCGCCCAGGCACACCAGGCAGGAAGAATGCTGGCCACGCTGCACCGCGCGGCCGCCAGCTACCACGCCCCGCAGCGCGGCACCCATCTGCTGGTGGCACGCGACGACCTGATCCGCGCCGATGACCCGATCGCCGCGCTGAACGCCGACCTCGGCAACCGCCCCGGGTTGGCCCGCTACCTGGCGCGCATTCCCTGGGAAGAACAGCTGCGCCGCGATGTGCTGCCGTGGCACCACGGCCTGGCCGCGCGCCTGCAGGACGAACCGCGGCTGTGGGCGCACAACGACTGGCACGTCTCCAACCTGCTGTGGAACGACGACGGCACGATTGCCACGGTGCTCGATTTCGGCCTGGCCTCGCCCACCAGCGCGCTGTTCGACCTGGCCACCGCGATCGAACGCAACGCGGTGGCCTGGCTGCAGCTGGAGCGCGGCACCGATGCTGTTCGCATCGACATCGCCCTGGCCCTGCTGGACGGCTATCGGCAGGAACTGCCGCTGTCGCCCACCCGCGTGCACCTGCTGGCCGACCTGCTGCCGATGGTGCATTTCGACTTCGCTCTGTCCGAAGTGGAGTATTTCGAGGGCGTCACCGGATCGACCGCGAACGCCGATGTGGCCTGGCAGCCGTTCATGCTCGGGCATCCGGCGTGGTTCGCCACGGCCCCCGGCCAGGCCCTGCTGGCGGCCCTGCACGCCGCCGCGTGAGCCGCGAGCCACCAAACACCCGGGGTACTCAGTAGACCGACGCCATGCGTCGATGATGCGCTCGGCCGGGGTCAGATCCCTTTCCGCTGGAAAGGGATCTGACCCCGGCTGAAGGGCGGTAGCTCGCAAATCCGTACCATTTGTAGTGAAATGGTCACCTGAAGCGGGGGTGCCTGGATCTGCCAGGCTGAGAGAGTCCCTTGGAACCTGATCCGGTTTGCACCGGCGTAGGGAGCTTTGAGCCGCAGCCACACCCCCGTCATGGGCCGGTGCACCTGCGCGCCGTCGCTTCGTCTCCCTTGTTGTCTGAAGACGAATCGAATGAACCGCTGCCTGCGCCCCACCCTGCTCGCCCTCGCCCTCTGCGCCGCCCTGCCGCTGTACGCCAGCGAGGCAGGCACCGACGCTGCTGATGCGCCCTCCTCGCCCACCGAACTGGCGGCGGTGCGCGTGCAGGCCGGCAAACCGAAGGCCGACACCTCGCGCGTCAACGCCTTCGGCGGCGGCTCCTGGAAGGACACCCCCGCCTCGGTGAACGTGCTGGAGCGCGACTACCTCGACCGCCGCCAGGTGCGTTCGCTGTCCGAGCTGGCCAGCAATGATGCCTCGCTGGGCGATGCCTATGCGCCGGTGGGCTACTACCAGAACATCGCCATCCGCGGCTTCGCGCTGGATGCGGCCACCGGCTACCGCTTCAACGGCATGWCCMTCGCCGGCGARCAGCGCCTGGCGCTGGAGAACATCCAGGAAGTGCAGATCCTCAAGGGCGAAGCCGGCCTCGCGGCTGGCGTGATGGCACCCGGCGGCATCATCAACTACGTGGGCAAGCGCCCGGCGGAAGTGCGTACGGTCACCCTGGGCACCGATTCGGAAGGCTCACGCTATGCAGCCGTGGATGTCGGCCACTGGCTGACCCCGCGCTTCGGCGTGCGTCTGAACGCCGCCTGGGATGCCAGTGATTCCTACGTCGAGCATGCCGACGGTCGCCG
>NZ_JBFTNR010000070.1:0-9245 GCF_056665995.1 Stenotrophomonas sp. 05L44_2 | reverse complement strand
CCATGGGGTTCCTCCTTATGGAATCGTTGGCCTTCACAATAAATCAGTCTTGATGACTGGTCGCATTCAAAGTTTTAAACGAACCGATTGATGAACGCTATCGACAAAATGCCGCAGTCCCGCCAGCGCCAACAGCGTGCCGCCATCGACGGCGCCATGAGCCGCGACCGTGGACGATTGCTGGGAATGCTCTCGCGTTGCCAAGCCAAGCCACAGGATGCGGCGTTGGCCGCCAGTTTCGAGCAGGCCTTGCAGGTTTCGGTGCAGCGCCGCCACGCGCGGGCGCAACAACAGCCGGCCATTACTCTGGACCCACAGCTGCCGATTGCGCGTGAAGCCGAGACCATCACCCAGTTGATCCGCGACCACCAGGTGGTGGTGATCGCCGGTGAAACCGGCTCGGGCAAGACCACCCAGCTACCGAAGCTGTGCCTGGCCGCCGGCCGTGGCCAGGCCGGCATGATCGGCTGCACGCAGCCGCGCCGGATCGCCGCACGTGCGGTGGCCAGTCGTGTCGCGCAGGAACTGCAGAGTGAACTGGGCCAGCTGGTGGGCTACCAGGTGCGCTTCAACGACAAGGTCGGCGAAGACACCCGCATCAAGTTCATGACCGACGGCATCCTGCTGGCCGAAATCGCCAGTGATCGCTGGCTGTCGAACTACGACACGATCATCGTCGACGAAGCGCACGAACGCAGCCTCAACATCGACTTCCTGCTTGGCTATCTCAAGCAGCTGCTGCGCAAGCGCCCGGACCTGAAGCTGATCRTCACKTCGGCSACCATCGACRCCGAGCGCTTCGCCCAGCATTTCGACAATGCGCCGGTGATCAGCGTCGAAGGCCGTACCTATCCGGTGGAGGTGCGCTATCGCGCGCTGGAAGGCGAGGGCGAAGACCAGGGCGAACGCACGGTCAACGATGCGATCGTTGCGGCCATCGACGAAATCACCCGCCTGGATTCCCGTGGCGACGTGCTGATCTTCCTGCCGGGCGAGCGTGAGATCCGCGATGCACACCAGTCACTGGAGCGGCGCAAGTACCGCAGTACCGAAGTGCTGCCGCTGTACGCGCGGCTGTCCAACCAGGACCAGGACCGGGTGTTCAACCCCGGCCCGAACCGGCGCATCGTGCTGGCCACCAATGTGGCCGAGACCTCGTTGACGGTGCCGCGCATCCGTTATGTGGTCGACCCCGGTTTCGCCCGCGTCAAGCGTTACAGCCCGCGCAACAAGCTGGACCGGCTGCACATCGAGCCGATCTCGCAGGCCAGTGCCAACCAGCGCAAGGGCCGCTGTGGCCGCGTGGCCGAGGGCATCTGCTATCGCCTGTATGCCGAGGCCGATTTCCAGGCGCGGGCGGAGTTCACCGATCCGGAAATCCGTCGTTCCAGCCTGGCCGGGGTGATCCTGCGCATGCTGCAGCTTGGCCTGGGCCGCATCGAGGATTTCCCGTTCCTTGAGGCGCCGGATGAGCGGGCCGTCGCTGACGGTTGGCAGCATCTGACCGAGCTGGGGGCGATCGACAGCGAACGCCACCTGACCGCGATCGGCAAGCAGATGGCGCGCCTGCCGGTGGACGTGAAACTGGCGCGCATGCTGGTGGCGGCGCAGGCGGCAGGCTGCCTGCGACCGATGCTGGTGATCGCCTCGTTCCTGGGCATCCAGGATCCGCGCGAGCGGCCGCCCGAGGCGCGTGGCGCCGCCGACAACGCACACGCGCAGTTCGCCGATGGCCGCTCCGAGTTCGTCGGTGTGCTGCGTCTGTGGGACGCCTATCGCCAGTCCCATGAGGATCTGACCCAGTCCAAGCTGCGCGACTGGTGCGGCCGCCACTTCCTCGGCTTCCTGCGCATGCGTGAATGGCGCGAGCTGCATCGACAGCTGCGCCTGCTGTGCGAGGAACTGGGCTGGAAGGAAGAGGCCAACGAGGCATCGATGGCCCCGCTGCTGGCCCGCAGCAGTGCGCCGGCTCCGGCGCGCGATGATGCTGCTGCGGTGAAGGCGACCCGTGGCCAGCTGCACCGTGCTGCGCGCCTGGCCCGCGAGGGCAAGGCCGAAACGGCGCCCGCGCCGGTCGCTGCCCGTGCGCAGAAGGACCAGGCGCCCGACGGCGGTGGTTACAGCGAACGCGTTCGCGCCACGGCTTACCAGACCCTGCATCGGGCCCTGGTGGCGGGCCTGCCCACGCAGATCGGCCATCGCAGCGAGAAGGGTGATTTCCAGGCGCCGCGCCAACGCCGTTTCCTGCCATTCCCCGGTTCGACGCTGTCCAAGCGGCCGCCACCGTGGCTGCTGGCCGCCAACCTGCTGGATACGCAGAAGGTGTGGGGCATGACCCTGGCGGCGATCGAGCCGGACTGGGTGATCGCCGAACTGCCGCACCTGCTGCTGCGCAAGCACTTCGACCCGCATTGGTCGCGTGCGCAGGGCCAGGTGCTGGCCTCCGAGCAGATCAGCCTGTTCGGGCTGGTGCTGGCGCCGAAGAAGCCGGTGCATTACGGCCGCATCAACGCCGGCGAGGCGCATGACATCTTCGTGCGCCAGGCACTGGTGACCGGTGAGATCAACACCCGTGCCAGCTTCGTGGCCGACAACCAGAAGGTGCTGGAGCAGGCACGCGAGGAAGAAGCCAAGCTGCGCCGTGCCGGCATCGTTGCCGACGAGGACTGGCAGGCACGCTGGTACCTGGACCGGGTGCCGCCGCAGATCCATTCCGCGTCCGGGCTGGATGCGTGGTGGAAGGCGCTGCCGCCGGAACAACGCAAGGGCCTGCACTGGTCGTTGATGGATCTGCTGCCGGGCGAAGGCAGCGAGCAGGAGCGCTACCCGAAGTACCTGGCGTTGGGCCAGGCGCGGTTGCCGCTGCACTACCGCTTCGAACCGGGAGCCGACGATGACGGCGTGACCCTGGACGTGCCGCTGCACCTGCTCAATGCATTGGATGCGGTGCAGTTGGGATGGCTGGCGCCGGGTTTCGTTGCCGACAAGGCGGCGGCCTTGATCCGCAGCCTGCCCAAGGCAATGCGGCGCAACTACGTGCCGGCACCGGATTTCGCGCGCGCGTTCTACGAGGCCTTCCCGCAGCCCAGCGCGGACGCGATCACCGGCGAGCTGGCGCGCTTCCTGTCCCGCGCAACCGGGGCAACCGTGGCCGCTACCGATTTCGATCCCGGTTCAATCGAACCGCACCTGCACATGAACCTGCGCCTGCGCGATGAGCAGGGCAAGGTGCTGGCAACCTCGCGCGACCTCGATGTGCTGCGTGCGAAGTTCGGTGGCCGTGCCGGCGATGCGTTCGCCGCACGTGCCGGGCGCGAGATGGCGGCCGATGGCCTGCGCACGTTCCCGGCCTCGCCGATTCCGCTGCAGGTACCGGGCGAGGCCGGCGTGCCGGCCTATCCCGCGCTGAAGGATGAGGGTGACAGCGTTGCACTGCGCATCTTTGCTGATCGCCAACAGGCCGAGGAAGCACACCCGCTGGGCGTGCGTCGACTGCTGGAGATCGGCCTGGGCGAGAAGATCAAACAGGCACGCAAGCAGTTGCCGGTAGCAGCGAAAACCGGCCTGTTGTACGCCTCGATCGAAACCCAGGAACGCCTGCGTGGCGATCTGGTCGATGCGGCGCTGAATGCCGTGCTGGCCGACGGCCTGGGCGATATCCGCGATGCGGCGGCGTTCGAACAGCGTCGCGAGCACGCCGCAAAAACGCTGTTCGGCGAGGCCATGCAGCGGTTGAAGCTGGCCGAGACGATCCTTGCCCTGGTGGCCGAATTGAAGCCGATGCTGGAAGCACCGTTGATGGGCTGGGCGCGCGGCAATCTGGATGACATGGAAGCGCAGCTGGTTGGGCTGATCCATCCCGGCTTCCTGCGCGACACGCCGGCCGACGCCCTGGCGCAGTACCCGCGCTACCTGAAAGCGATGATCCTGCGCACCGAACGCGCCAAGCGCGATCCCCCGCGTGACCAGGCGCGCATGCTGGAACTGCACCCGTTCCTGGAGGCATTGCAGGTGGGCGAGCAGCAGGGCCTGCGCGAGCGGCCGCAGTGGCAGGCCTTGCGCTGGGATCTGGAGGAGCTGAGGGTATCGTTGTTCGCGCAGGAGCTGGGCGCACGCACCGGCGTTTCGGCGAAGAAGCTGGCGCAGCGGGTGACCGCACTGCGCCAGGCCTCGTAATCCCTGGGCTGGCCCCGCCGGGCACTGGCTGGCGGGGTCAAACGGAATGGCATCCACGCATGGCGTGGATCTACTGCGGGACGTGGCGCAGCAGGTTGCCGCCAAACGTTGGCTTGGCTCTACAGCAAAACCAGGCCGTTACTTGGTGCGGCGCACCTTGGGCTGGGTGTTCACGCCTTCGACCTTCAGGTACCACACGCCCATCACTCCGGGGCTGATGCTGACCTTCGGCGACTGCTTGCGTACGCCGGAAATCGAGGTGGCATCGGTCTGTTCCCACTGCTGGCCATTGTCCAGCACGTAGATCCGGCCCTTGCCGAAACCGCGGAACTCGCCCTGCAGCACGCCGCTGATCGGCTCGTTGCTGCCGAAGTCGAAGAAGCCGCGGTTCTTCACGATCACTTCCTGGCGGCCTTCCTCGCGCGCTTCTTCGCGCACCGCAGCGACGGCCTCGGTGGTGGCGGCTTCAACCTTGCCCTGCAGCCAGCGGTTCAGCGTGGCCAGCTCGGCGGCATTGAGCTTGTCCAGGCCAGCGGCCTTGAATTCGGCCGGTGACATCTGCTGCTGCAGGTCACCCTGCACCACGCGCTGGGCCAGCGCAGGCGTCGACAGGGACAGCAGCACGGCGGCACAGGCCAGCAGGCGAGGGCGGAAAGGCAGGGTGATCGAAGGCATGGCGGAACTCTCCCGTGGATGTCGGCGAGTGTAGCGGCATGTCCACATTCCCGGCGATGCTGGCCGCGGCGATTGTTCCTGAACGGCTGCGGCGCTAGTGTAGGGGCTTCTGTCTTGCCTGCTCGATGCTGTGAACCGCGCTTCCGTCCCCGGCCTGGATGCCTTGTTGAACCGCCCCTCGGCAGCCGTGCTGCCGGCTCCGCTGCGCCAGGCCCTGCGCGGGTATTGGGAAGCGCCCGACTGCGACCCGCAGATGCGTGCCAGCTGGTCGGTGCTGGGCGATACCCTGGACGCGCTCGCGATGCTCTCGGCAGACGAGGGCGCCGTGGTGGCGGCCCTGCTGTTCGATCTGCCGGGCCTGCGCGTCCACCTTGATGCATTGCCGCTGGGCAGCCACAAAGCGGCGGTGATCGGCCTGCTCGATGGACAGGACGCGGCCGATCCCGTCTGGGCACTGCATGCCGGTCGCGAGGCCGGCCGCAACAGCGAAGGCCTGCGCCGGTTGCTGCTGGCGATCATCCGCGACCTGCGGGTGGTACCGATCCTGCTGGCCCGGCAGCTGGCGCGCATGCGCGCGGCCGACAAGCTCGAAGAGGAGCAGCGCCGCGCGCTGGCCCAGTTGACCCGCGACATCCATGCGCCGCTGGCCAACCGGCTCGGCATCTGGCAGTTGAAGTGGGAGCTGGAAGACCTGGCCTTCCGTCACCTGGAGCCGGAAACCTACCGGCGCATCGCGCGTGAGGTCGACGAAACCCGCATCGCCCGCGAGCGCTACGTCGAGAATGTGAAGAAGGTGCTGTCGCGCGAACTGGGCGTGCAGGGCATCCGCGCCGAGGTCAGCGGCCGCCCCAAGCACATCTACAGCATCTGGCGGAAGATGCAGAAGAAGCGCCTGGCCTTCGACCAGCTGTATGACATCCGAGCGGTACGGGTGATGGTCGACGACGTCGCCGCCTGCTACGCCGCGCTCGGCGTGGTGCATGCGCTGTGGGCACCGGTGCCGAGCGAGTTCGACGATTACATCGCCCGGCCCAAGGCCAACGATTACCGCTCGCTGCACACGGCGGTGGTTGGCCCGGAAGGGCGCACCATCGAAGTGCAGATCCGCACCCACGACATGCACGCGCAGGCCGAGCTGGGCGTGGCCGCGCACTGGAAGTACAAGGAAGGCGGCAAGGGCGCGGAGAAGTCGTTCGATCGCAAGATCACCTGGATGCGGCAGCTGCTGGAGCAGGCGCAGGACGGGCAGGGCAATGAACTGGCCGGGGCGCTTGATGCCGAGCTGACCGAAGACCGTGTCTACGCGCTGACCCCGAAGGACGAGGTGCTGGACCTGCCGCAGGGCGCAACACCGCTGGATTTTGCCTACCAGGTGCACACCATGGTCGGACACCGCTGCCGTGGGGCCAAGGTCAACGGCCGCATCGTGCCGTTGACCTACCGCCTGCGCAGCGGGGATCGCGTCGAGATCCTCACCGGCAAGGAGGCCGACCCGCGCCGCGACTGGCTGATGCCGGCCAACGGCTTCCTGGCCAGCAACCGCTCGCGCGAGAAGGTGCGCAGCTGGTTCCACAAGCTGGACCGTGCGCGCAACGTGCAGGCGGGGCGCGAGCTGCTGGAGCGCGAACTGAAGCGGCTGGGCCTGCAGCATTCGGACCTGTCCGCGGCGGCGAAGAAGTTCCACGCCGACAGCGTCGACGACCTGTACATCCAGGTTGCCCTGGGCGATACCGGCCCCAACCAGGTCAGCCGTTCGCTGCTGGAGGCCGAGCGTGCGGCCAGCCAGCCGGCGCCGACGTCGGCCTTGCCGCGGCCGACCGCGCGCCGCGAGAACCTGGGCAAGTCCAAGTTCACCGTACAGGGCGTGGGCAACCTGCTGGTGCAGCTGGCGCGTTGCTGCCAGCCGGTGGCGGGTGAACCGATCGTCGGCTACCTGACCCGTAGCCGTGGTGTCACGGTACATCGTGCAGACTGCGTGGCATTGGCACGGCTGGCTGCGACCAGCCCGCAGCGGATCCTGCCGGTGGAATGGGGCCAGGCCGGCGGTGGCTATGAAGTGGACGTGGTGGTCGACGCGGTCGACCGCCGCTGGCTGCTGAAGGACATCACCAACCTGATCGCACAGGAAGACGCCTACGTGCTGGACATCCACAGCGACAACGTCCGCAACAGTGGCCGCGCGCATCTGCGCCTGCGGTTGAAGGTCAGCGACTACGGCCAGTTGTCGACTCTGCTGGGCAAGCTCGATGCGTTGCCGGGCGTGAGCGAGGCGCGTCGTCTGGGCTGAGCTTCACGCTGCCCCGGCTACCCTGCACGCATGGAACGCGAGCCCCCGCATCGTTCACACGGCGCCGCACATCCGGCGCTGGATCGCGTTCGCCGTGAAAGCCGCTGGTGGTGGCTGCAGGCGCGCCACGCACGACGGGTGTGGCGTTGGGCATTGCTGGCTGCCGCAGCCGTGTTCGTGCTGCTGGTACTGGTGCGCAAACCGCTGGCGGACTGGTTCTGGGATGAGCCACAGATAGAACAGCTGCTGGCCGAGGGCGATCGCGCAGTGAGCGAAGGACGCCTGACCGCGGCCGACGGCAGCGGCGCGCGTGAACGCTACCAGGCGGTGCTGGCCCTTGATGGCGACCGCCCGCAGGCGCGACAGGGCCTGGCCCGCACCGGCGCGGCAGCGTTGCAGCAGTCGCGTGAGCGGCTGCAGGCGGGCGACCTGGACGGCTGCGCGCAGGCGCTGGCGTTGGCACGTGAGCTGCAGGTGCCGCGCGCCGAGGCAGATGCGGTGGCCCAGCAGCTGCAGGCGCGTCGTCGCGCCGGTGCTGGCATCGGTGCATTGCTTGCGCAGGCCCGCAATGCCTTTGCAGCGGGGCGGCTGGACGACGGCGACAGCAGCGCGCTGCCGTTGTTCCAGCGCGTGCTGGCACTGCAGCCGGACAACCTGCCTGCACTGGAAGGTCGCGAGGATGCATTGAGCGATCTGCTGCAGCAGGCGCGTGCACAGGCCGCACGCGGTGAACTGGCCACGGGGGCAGCGATCCTGCAGCGCGCACGCCAGTTCGATCCAGGTCATTCCGAACTTCCTGCCAGCCAGGAAGCGCTGGCCCGTGCAATCGACCAGCGCCTGCAGCAGGGGCATCGCGCGCTCAAACGGCAGCAGCTCGAGACGGCTGCGGATAGCTTCCAGGCGGTGCTGGCGGTCACCGCCGATGATCCTACGGCACTGCGTGGGCGTGAGCAGACCGTGCAGGCGTTGCTGGCGCGCAGCCAGAAGCGGGCCGACGACTTCCAGTTCGAGGCGGCCGACAAGGATGCCGCGCTGGCCGCGGGGCTGGGTGCCTCGCAGGCAGCGCAGCAGCAGCTTGCACAGCGCCTGCAGCGTGCGCGGCAGGCGCGCCAGTCGTTGCAGCAGCCGGGTATCAGCACGGCCCAGCGTGAGCGCCAGCTGCGTGATCGGTTGCGCCAGATCGACCGCGCCGAGCGTGCCGGGCAGTGGATCAGCCCTCCCGGCCACAGCGCCTTCGATGCGCTGCGCGAAGCGCAGGCACTGGCGCCGCGCGACAGCCGGGTCAAGGCAGCGGCAGCACGGCTGCTGCCCGCCAGCCGGTCCTGTTTTGATGACAACCTGCGGCAGAACCGGGTGCAGGCTGCGGGCGCCTGCCTGCAGGCCTGGCAGACCCTGGCGCCGACCGCCACAGGGTTGCCCGATGCGCGTGCCCGCCTGGCACAACGCTGGCTGGCGATCGGCAGCGAACGGCTGGGTCGCGGTGATGTGGCTTTTGCCGAACGTGCACTGGAACAGGCGAACCAGCTGGGTGCCGGTCCGGCCACCGCCGAATACCAGCAGTTGCAGGAGCGGCTGCGCGACATCGGTAGCGTGCCGCCGTGACCCGATGGATCGCGTTGACGCAGCTATAGTAATGGCCCCCTGTTGCCTTGCCCTGGATAGTAGATGACCGTTCTTGTTTCCGGCGCGACCAGCCAGATCGGTCGTTACCTGTTGCCACGGCTGGTCCAGGCCGGCATGGACGTGCAGGCGGTAAGCCGACGTCCACAGGCGGAGCAGCCAGGAGTGCAGTGGCTGGGCGGCGACCTTTACGATGCACTTGACCAGAGTGGCCCGCACGCTTGGCAGGCCATTGCCAGCTCCAGCCCGATGGAGCTCTGGGCGGAATGGCTTTCCCGGCAGACGGTGGCACCGGCGCCCCGGATCATCGTCACCAGTTCGATGAGCGTGCTCACCAAGCAGGAATCGGCGCAGGCCGATGAGCAGGATGTGGTTGCAATGCTGCAGCGCGGGGAACGGGGGCTGATTGCGCAGGCCGAGCGTCTTGGCATGGAGTGGACGATCCTGCGGCCGACGCTGATCTACGGTGCCGGCATCGATCGCAGCA
>NZ_JBFTNR010000069.1:0-9259 GCF_056665995.1 Stenotrophomonas sp. 05L44_2 | reverse complement strand
ATCGAACTGTTCAGCGCCGGCAACCTGACTGTGGCCGGTAGTCTGAAGGCGGCCGGCGGGCGCATCCGCCTGGCCGAGGCATTCGATCCGTCGGGCGTACGCGGCGATGCACGCCGCGAGCGCCAGTGGACGATCGCCGATGGCGCACTGCTTGACGTGAGTGGCGACACCGTTTCCCTGCCCGACGCGCGCAGGGCGTTGCGCGGGCAGGTGCGCAGGGGCGGAACCATCGAGATCGGGGGGGCGCTGGACTGGGAGGACCAGGACAACGTGCGCCACCTGCCGCCCGATACCTTCGTGGTGGTGGAGCGCGGTGCACGGCTGGATGCGTCCGGTGCTTCGGCGCTGCTCGATATCGATGGCAGCGGGCGTACCCGGGTCGACAGCGATGGCGGCAGCATCGTGCTGCGTGCGGGCAATGCCCTGTACCTGCACGGCGAACTGGATGCAGCGGCGGGCGGCGACGGTGCGCGCGGTGGCACCCTTGGTGTTGCCTTCGGTGGCGGCACCTACGGCAGAACGGCAGACGGTAAGGAGGTGCTGGCGCCGCGGGTGATCTCGCTGACCCAGCACGCCGCGCAGACGGCGAGCCTGCCTGCACGCCTTGAATACGGCCATGCGGCACTGTCGGTGCAGCAGGTCGAGGCCGGTGGTTTCGATCATCTGGCCCTGTTCGGCGATATCCGCGCCCAGGGAGATGTCAATCTGCGCATGGACCAGAGCCTGCGCCTGCAGGGCGTGAACGAGCGTTACCTCGGCTTCGTCCCGGGCAACAGCGCGGGCAGCCGCCTGCAACTGGCCGCGCCGTATGTCCGCCTTGCGCAGGGGCGCTGGTGGCAGCCGGCCGGGGAAGGGACGCTGCGCCCGCTGGAGGCACCGTTCGATACCGGCCGGCAGCATCGCCTGGAGGTGGACGCCGATCTGATCGACCTGCGCGACGTCACCTGGCTGGCCGGCTTTGATCAGGTCGGGCTGCGCAGCAGCGGCGACATCCGCATGCTGGCGCCAGTCGCCAGCACTTCACGAATCTCCACGCTGGCAAGCCCGGGTTCGATCGATATCAGMGCCGCACGCCTGTACCCTGCGGCCAGGGCCCAGGGACGCATCGTGGCCGGCGTTCCCGACATCGGTCCCTCGGGGGTGCCGTCCTGGCAGAACCCCGACGCCGTGCTGCGCATCCATGGCATTGCGGGCGGCGCGCAACCGGCACCGGATTCTGCGTTCGGCAGCCTGGAGCTGGTGGCGGCAACGGTGGTGCAGGGCGGCACGGTGCAGGCGCCGTGGGGCCGCGTGCAGCTGGGCGGCAACGAGTTCAACTCGAATCGTGCCAGCCGTGTCGATCTGCTTGCCGGCAGCGTGACCTCCATCAGTGGCGCCGGGCTGGCGCTGCCCTTTGGCGGCACCGTGGACGGTGTGAGCTGGCGCCGCAACGATGCCGACTTCGATGTACTGGGCCCCGGCTCGATCAGCATCCCGATCGGTATCGACATCGTGGCCAATGCCTTCAGTGGCGCGGCGGGCAGCGTGCTGGATGTGTCCGGCGGAGGCGAGCTGTCCGGTGCCGCGTTCGTGGCAGGGCGCGGTGGCTCGGTGGACATCCTGCGGCATGCGCTGGCGGATGCGAACCCGCGCTACCGCTTCAGCGGCAGTGACAATGCGGTCTACGCGATCATGCCGGGACGCTCGGGCACGCAGGCGCCGCTGGGCACCGCTGACGGCAGTGCCGATCCGCGCGTTGGCCAACAGATCATCATAACCGCCGGTGTTCCCGGCCTTCCGGCGGGAACCTACACGTTGCTGCCGGCCAGCTACGCTCTGCAGAAGGGCGCATTCCGCGTCGAAGTTGGCGCCGAAAGCGCCGTCGGCAGCCGCCAGCCAGTGGCGACCGGCACTGGCTCCTGGCGCGTCAGTGGACACCAGGCGCAGAGCCTGGGCGGTGGTGTCTCACCGCTGCTCACCGATCTGGTGCTGACGCCGGCGGAGGTGGTGCGCCGCCATGCCAGCTACAACGAGACCGCCTACAGCGCGTTCGTGCAGGGCGTGGCCGAGCGGCGTGGCGAAGCGCTGCGCTGGCGGCCGACCGACGCCGGCAACCTCAACCTGGTGTTGGGCGACGGCGCAGGACGTTCGGCCGTGCCAGCCGCGATCTTCCAGGGCCTGTCCCATTTCAACGCCGGCAGCAATGACGGGCGYGGCGGCACGCTTTCGGTCAACCTGCGCACCTCCGATGGCGCGGTGCTGGAGATTGCCACCGAAGGCGACAGCGCCGGCAGCGGCAGCGGTGCAACCATCTTCGACTCCGCGCTCAATGCGTTCCGCCCGGAAACGATGCTGATTGGCGGCGTGCTGCGACGTGACGCGACGACCTATTCGCTGGAAGGCAGCGCGCGGCACATCGTGGTGCGCAACGGCGTCACCCTGACGGCGCAGGAAGTGCTGCTGTCGGCCGCCTTCGGAGGCAAGGGGATCCTGATCGAGCAGGGCGCTGCGATCGACACCTTGACCGGGGCCGATCCGTCGCGAGTTGCGCAGCCCACGGCGCCCTACCTGGTGTCGGGCGGCCTGCTTGCCGTGTCCAACCAGCGCTTGACGGCGCTCAGTGCGCAGGGCGGCAGTGCCGCCGGTCCGGTGGCGATCGACATCGGCGGATGCGTGGTGGACTGCGATGGCCAGACCCGGTTGCTGTCGGCAGGCAGCATCAATGTGGTCACCGACGGTGCCTTGAACATTGGTGATTCGGTGAGCTACGGCACGCGCCAGCTCGGCCTGGGCATGTCGGCGCTCAATCTCGGCAGCGCCGAGGCCATTGCGGCGGCAGCGGCGGCCGGCGCCCTGCCGGCGGGCATGACCATGAACCAGGAGGTGTTGCAGCGATTGCTGCGGGGAAACACCGCCACCGGTGCGCCGGCGCTGGAGGCCCTCAGCCTGACCGCGCGCGATGCCATCAATGTCTTCGGCAGCGTGGACCTGGACACCCGTGAGGGCGCAACCGGACGCAGCAGCCTGCGCAGCCTGGTGCTGGGCGCACCGRCCATTCACGGTTACGGCACCGCTACCGATCGCGCACGCATCTTCGCCGATACGCTGGTCTGGGACGGTACGCTGGCCGGCACCACGTTGCCCGGCGGTGAGCAGACCCAGCCGGCCGGCGAGGCGATGGTGGGCCGGCTTGGCCAAGGGCAGCTGGAAATCAATGCAAGGGCGCTGGAGCTGGGGCGTGCGCCCTTTACCCGGCCCAGTTCGTCGGTGGCCGCGGATCGCCAGGTGCTCGGTTTCGCCGGCGTTACGCTGGCAGCGTCTGATCGCATGCTGTTCTCGGGCAAGGGCAGCCTGGAGGTCTTCCAGCGGCAGGGCGATTACGTGGCAGGCAGCGGTTGGCAGTTCAGCGGCGGCGCGCTGGATATCGTCACCCCCTTGCTGACCGGTAACGCGGGTGCGCAGCTGGCAATCCGCAACGGCGGCACGGTGCAGTTGCACGGCGCTGCGGCAACCGCGGGCAGCGATGCATTGGGTGCGGAGCTGTCGATAGCGGCAGAGCGCGTTGTGATCGACAGCCGGGTGGCGCTGGCGTCCGGCAGGTTTGAAGCCAATGCACGCCAGGGCGTGGCGCTCGGCAGCAATGCGGTGCTGGACATGGCCGGGCGCAAGGTCAGCCTGTTCGACGTGGACAAGTACAGCTGGGGCGGCGACGTGGCACTGTCGAGTCGCGAAGGTGACATCGTTGCCGACGCGGCGTCGCGCATCGATCTTTCCGCCCGCAACAACCGCGGCGGCCGCTTGACGGTCGCTGCGCTGGGCGCGCAGGGCGGCCGTGTGGATCTGGCAGGTACGTTGCTTGGCGGAGCCAGCGGCCGCTACGACGCCGGTGGCACTGAAGTGCCCTACGACGGCGGCGAGCTGGTAGTGCGTGCACGCCAGTTGCAGGACTTCTCCGGCCTGAACACCCGGCTTACCGCCGGTGGCATTACCGGTGGCCGGACGTTCCAGTTGAGCGCAGGCGACCTGGTGATCGGCGATGAAGTGAAGGCACGCAACGTTGATATCAGCGTCGATGGTGGCAGTCTGCTCGTCAATGGCCGCATTGATGCCAGTGGCGAACAGGTCGGCAGCATCCGCCTGTCCGCCCGCGATGTGCTGCGTATCGACGGAACATTGGACGCGCATGGCAGCGCCTTGCGCGTCGATAGTTACGGCAAGATCATCGACAGCCCGAACCGGGCCATGATCGAACTGACCTCGGCCAATGGCGGCCTGCAGCTGGGTGCGGCCTCCTCGATGGACCTGCGCAGCGGCACCTCGGTGGCCACGGGTGGCGGCCCGGGCCAGAACGACGGCCGCGCGCGCGGCAGCGTCAAGCTCAACGTGCCACGCGTGGGCACCAACGATGCAGCGATCGAGGTGGCCAGCGGCATCCGCATTGCCGGTGCCGGCGATCTCCAGGTCAACGCCTTCCGCAGCTATGATTCGGCGCCGCTGGCCAGCGCTCCGGACGTGCACGGCCATCGTCCGCAGGTGATCAACCAGCAATGGCTGGATACGGTGGTGGACCCGGACAACAGCCAGTGGATGAACGCCGCGCTGGTCAATACGGGATTGCAGCAGCGCATTGCCGCCTTGGGCAGCTACCGCCTGCGCCCCGGCGTGCAGATCGTGGCGCGGACCAGCAGTGACAACCCGCGTGGCGATCTGGTCGTGGCCGGCGATATCGATCTGTCCGGCTATCGCTACGGACCGCAGTCGAACCGGCTCGATCCTGCGCGCCGCGGCTTCGGTGAATCGGCCGCGCTGGTGCT
Source organism: Stenotrophomonas sp. 05L44_2 (assembly GCF_056665995.1). Lineage (NCBI taxonomy): Bacteria > Pseudomonadati > Pseudomonadota > Gammaproteobacteria > Lysobacterales > Lysobacteraceae > Stenotrophomonas > Stenotrophomonas sp. 05L44_2. The sequence continues at coordinate 4,466 of NZ_JBFTNR010000069.1, read as the reverse complement.
GCGTGCCGAGGGCGATATCAATGTCTATGGCAGCATCAACGACGGCTTCGCGCCGCCGCCCGCCAATCCCGATGAGGACGGCTGGGTGTTGCTGGAAGGGCGCAGTAGCGGTACGCCCAACACCGCGTTCGGCGGCGACCTGATCGTGCCCGGCGAAGGTGTCCAGCTGCAGCGCGGCACCGAGTTCCGTGCTGGCGCCACGCTGAACTATGCACTGCCATTCGAGGCCGTAACCTTGCCGGCGGGAACCGTGCTGCCGGCGGAGATGGTGTTGTCCGGGCCGCTGCTGCTGCCCGCCGGTACCGTTCTGGGCGCGGCCGTGACGACAGGCAGCGGACAGGTGATGGCGGCCGGTACCGTGCTGGCACAGGCGCTGGCTTTGCAGTCCGGTGCCCGCCTGGGCGCTGGCTTCCGCCTGCGCACGCCGGCGCCGGTGGCCGCACAGGTGTGGCCGGCCGGTGTCGCCCTGCCCATGGCAATGAAGCTTTCCGGCGCACTGGACCTGCATGCCGGTGCGATCATCCCGTCGATGACCAAGGTGGAGCTGGCCGGCGATGCGCCGGTGAAGCTGCGAACGGCCGATGCCAGCGGGCGCCAGGGGCGCAACTGGGCGCTGGCGGCGATGCTGCCCGACGGCACCACGTCGTGGGATCTGACCGCAGTGGCCGGTGCCGATACGACCGCCGCCGATCCGCGTACTCGCCGCTGGGGAAGTGACGGCAGCATCGTGCTGGCCGACAGCCACTACAGCACCATCGGGACAGTAACCACGACGACAGAATGGAAGGGTGATCGCATCGTCAATCTGGAGGGTTCTCTGTACTGGTGGGGCGATGAGAGTCTGGCCGGAAAGTCACCTGCCGAGGTGGCCGAGATCATCGGGACCACCGAGGCGGAGATCTGTGGTGCAGGCTCCTTCTGCGGCCCCGCGCCGCGCCTGGTGGACAAGGAAGGCTCGCTGGCATGGTGGGGCGATGAATCCTGGGTCGGCCGCCCGGCGACGGAACTGGGTGCCGAGATGGGCATGTCGGAGGAAGAGATCTGCGCGGCAATGGGCTACTGCTACGGCGGCGGTACGCTTACCGAAGTCACCACCTACGGCAAGCGCCTGGGCTCGCCGGCTTGGAGCGTGCTGCGTACCGGCAAGGGTGATCTGGCACTGCTGGCCGCGCAGGACGTGCGCATGAAGTCCGGCTTCGGCGTGTACACCGCTGGTGCGCCGACGCTACTGGGCGATGGCCGCGACCCCCAGTTCAATCCGGTGCGTACGGCTGCGCCCTGGCACACCTCGCTGCTGGGCAGGAACCAGGTCTCGGGCAACTATGATGCGGCGCTGGCCAGTTACCGTGCGTGGTATCCCGACCATGGCGGCGATGTCAGGGTTGAAGCTGGACGCGACATCATCGGCGAGGCCTGGACCGCCCGGTCCGAATCCGGTACGGCGCAGCGCGACCAGGCCGGGCATTCAAGCGCAGCCGTGGGCGGCTGGTTGTGGCGGCAGGGTACGGGCACCACCGAAGGCGTCCAGGCAACACCCACGAGCTGGTGGATCAACTTCGGCACGTACAGCACCGTGGGCGCCGAAGCGGACGCAGCTCCCCGCATGGTCGGGTTCACCGGCTTCGGCACGTTGGGAGGCGGCAATCTTTCACTGGAAGCGGGCCGCCACGCGGGCGTGCTCGACCCGATGGGCAATGCCCTGGGTCTGTTGACCGCGCCTCATTCCAGCGCGATTGTTGCTGCGGTCGGGTCGACCGGGCGCGTCAGCAACGGTGAGCTGCATCTGACCGGTGGCGGCGACCTGACCCTGCGCAGTGGCGGTGCGTTGAATCCTGGCCTGCGCGCCAGCGCGCAGCAGCCGGAGAGTTTCCTGCAGGATCTGGATCTCAATGGCGCGGTGACCAACCTGCGCGGCAGCACCCTGCTGCAGGCGGCACGCATCGGTGGCCTCAGCGCGATACAGAGCAGCTACGGAACGCTGGGCCTGATGGATCCGTTCGTGGCGGGCGCCCCGGTGGCGATGGCGGGGCCCCTGCTCATTCTGGGTGATTCCACGGCCCGGCTGCAGGCCCGTGGTGACATTGTTCTCGGTGGCGCCGCAGATGCAGGGCGTGTACCGACGGCCAACTACAACGACGTGGTTCTGGGCGATGGCCAGCATGCAGCTGGCACGACGTGGTTCTCGCTCTGGACCCGAGGCACGGCACTGGACCTGTTCTCGGCAGGCGGAAATCTCGCACCCAGCCTGGCCGGAAGTCTGCATGCAACCGGTAGCAACATGTTCGCTGAAGGCATCGCGCTGCGCGAGCAATCCGTTCCCGCCAGCATCAATTACTGGCTGTATCCGTCCAGGTTCAGCGCGGTGGCAGCGAGTGGTGACATCATCAGCGCCTCGCTTCGAGGTCTCGGACCAGGGGCGACTACGGGCGATGTGATCCTGCTCGCGCCTTCGGCCAGCGGCCAGCTCGATGTTCTGGCCGGAGGCTCGATCTATGCCGCGATCAACGCCACCGGCATTGCACGTTCCGGTAGCGACGCCCGCCTGCCTGGCCCGTTTGATCCTGCATTCATGGCCCAGCGGGGCGTCAGCCTGACCCGGGTCGGCCACAATCTCTCCGACGATGGGGTGCAGGGAGCGGATCCGTCGGCGATCCTGCCCTTGTTCGCGTTCGGCCCCAGTACTCCGACCACGGGTGCGCTGACGTCCCGGCCCACGTCGCCCAGCCGCTTCTATGCCGTTGCCGGTGACATCATCGGGTTGGGCAGCGGCGGGCGCAGGCAATTGAGGCGGAACATCGGCGAGGAGAGCAGGACACTGTTCGACTGGTACGAAGCGGGCTCGGCCGTACAGCTGCGCGCCGGTCGCGACGTGATCAATGCGAACGTCACAGCGCTCAACACCAGCGGTACCGATATCAGCGGGATCGAGGCGGGCCGGGACATCATCCGCAGCAACCTGACGGTGGCCGGCCCCGGCAACGTTGAAGTGAGTGCGGGCCGGCAGCTGCGCCAGGAAGAGGCCGGAAGCATCGTGAGCCTGGGTGGCGTCGTCCAGGGCGATGCCCGTCCCGGTGCCAGCATCGCAGTGACTGCCGGCAATCAGGGCATTGACTTCGATGCACTGCGCACGCGCTACCTGGATCCGGCCAACCTGGCCGATCCGGCGCAGTCGCTGGCATCGCAGCCCGGCAAGGCCGTGAAGATCTATGACAAGGAACTGAAGCAGTGGCTGCAGCAGCGCTTCGGTCTGGCTGCCGATGGCGCCGGGGCGCTGGCCGTGTTCGACGCATTGCCGAAGGAGCAGCAGCGCATCTTCCTGCGCCAGGTCTACTACGCTGAACTGCGCGAAGGTGGTCGTGAGTACACCAATGCAGAAGGGCCGCGTTTCGGTTCCTATCTGCGCGGGCGCGAAGCGATCGCCACGCTGATGCCGGACAAGGATGCCAATGGCGCAACGATCAACCGTACTGGCGATATCGTGATGTATGGCGGCTCCGGTGTGCGCACCGAAGCGGGTGGCAACATCGAGCTGATGGCGCCAGGCGGGCAGATCGTGGTGGGCGTGCAGGGCGTGGTGCCTCCGGCCAGCGCGGGCCTGGTCACCCAGGGCCAGGGCGACATCCGTCTGTTCAGCCAGGACAGCGTGCTGCTGGGCCTGTCGCGGGTGATGACCACCTTTGGTGGTGACATCCTGGCGTGGTCCGAGCAGGGCGACATCAACGCCGGCCGTGGCTCGCAGACCACGCTGCTGTACACCCCGCCGCGTCGGGTCTACGACACCTGGGGCAACGTGATCCTGTCGCCGCAGGCACCGGCCAGCGGCGCCGGCATCGCAACGTTGAACCCGATCGCCGAAGTGGCACCTGGCGATGTCGACCTGATCGCGCCGCTGGGCACCATCGATGCCGGCGAGGCGGGTATCCGCGTGTCGGGCAACATCAACCTGGCGGCACTGCAGGTGCTCAACGCCGCCAATATCCAGGTGCAGGGCGACAGCAAGGGCCTGCCGGTACTGGCCTCGGTGAACGTCAACGCGCTGGCGTCGGCAAGCGCTGCGGCCAACAGCGCCAGCCAGGCCGCACAGGACGTGATGCGCAAGAGCCAGGACGATGCGCGCCGCAACCAGCCGTCGGTGATCAGCGTGCAGATCCTGGGCTTCGGCAGTGCCAGCAGCAGCATCGATCCGCCAACACGCGGAAACACGGCCGCCGCCACGGGCTACGACGTCAACAGCGCCTTCCAGTTCCCGCAGGCCCGGGCAGACGCGGGCAAGCAGCAGGTGCAGTAGATCCAGGCATGCGTGGATGGAGGAACGGTGCGGGCCAAGGACCGCACCCATCACGCGCAGAACAGAGGATCGGGCCAGCTGCCAGGGAACGGTGGCGGCCCCAGCCAGGACGGCACCGAGGGCAGGGAGCAGCCATCAGCGGTGAGGACCACCGACACGGCGCCGCCGGGCGCGGGAC
>NZ_JBFTNR010000068.1:0-9290 GCF_056665995.1 Stenotrophomonas sp. 05L44_2 | reverse complement strand
ACCGAACAGCCCAACCGCGGCTCTTGATCTTGACGTTGCAGTTGCCGTTGCCGTTGCTGTTGCTGTTGCTTGCAGCGGGTCCCGGGCCGCAGGCCCGGGCAGAAAACCTTACCGGTCGTCGCGCAGTTCGCCACCGGGCAGGAACACCCACGTGCGGGTGACCTGCAGGATGTCGATCTGGTCTTCGCTGTCGGGCAACGGCGGGAACGGTTGTGCCAGCTGGATCACCCGCAGCGCGGCCTCGTCCAGCAGCGGCGTGCCGCTGGACTTCAACACCCGGCTGCTTTCCACGCTGCCGTCGCGGCGTACCCCCACGCTGATCACCACCTGTCCCCCCAGCCGGCGCTGCCGTGCTTCGTCGGGGTAGTTCAGGTTGCCGACCTGCTCGGCGCGGTCCACCCACGCACGCAGGTAATTGGCGTAGGCGTATTCGCGCGTACTGGCCGAAACGAATTTCCGGTTCGGCCGCTTGGCGTACTGCGCCGAACGCAGGTGCACTTCCGCCGCCAGCCGCGCCATTTCAGCATCGCGCTGTTCGCGCGCGGTCATCGGTGCATCCGGTGTTGGTTGCAGCGGGGTAGGGCGCGACTGCGCCACGGCCACGGTGTCCTGGCCATTGCGGCTGCTGACCACCCGCGCCTGCGGCGGCGGTACCGGTGCTGCCGACTGCTGCTGCTGGGGTACCGGACTGATGCCGGCCTGGGCCTGCGGCACGATGCCGGCCTGGTTGTCGCGGGGGCGCTGCGCACGATCGTGCTCGCCACCGCCTTCCTGGCTGGCGGCGGCCAGGAAATCGGCCTGCTTCGGGGTCAGCGCGGTGCGGGTCTGGCTGAAGATCACTTCCAGGGTCGGCACCAGGGGCGCGTCGCCTTTCACGGCAAAGCCGACCCCGAGGATCAGCAGGGCGTGCACCAGCACCGACAGGGCGATGGTGGCGCCCAGCCGCTGCGCTTCACGCGGCGGCGGGGCGAGGACGGCAGGTGCGGCATCCATCAGCGCAGATCGGCCTCGATCGCGTCGAACAGGGTGCCGGCGATGTTCAGGCCGTACTGCGCGTCCAGCTCGCGCACGCAGGTCGGGCTGGTCACGTTGACCTCGGTCAGGTAGTCGCCGATGACGTCCAGGCCGACGAAACGCATGCCACGACGCTTCATTTCCGGGCCGACCTGGGCGGCGATCCAGCGATCGCGTTCGCTCAGCGGACGGCCTTCGCCACGGCCACCGGCGGCCAGGTTGCCGCGGAACTCATCGCCCTGCGGAATGCGCGCCAGGCAGTAATCGACCGGCTCGCCATCGACCAGCAGGATGCGCTTGTCGCCGGCAGTGATGTCGGGAATGAACTTCTGGGCCAGGGCGAGCTTGCGGCCGCCGTCGGTCAGCGTTTCCAGGATCACGTTCAGGTTGGGGTCGCCCTGTCCGCTGCGGAAGATCGAGCGCCCGCCCATGCCATCCAGCGGCTTCAGTACCGCCTGGCCGTGTTCCAGCGCGAAGGCCTTCAGTGCCTTGGCGTCGCGGCTGACCAGGGTCGGCGGGCAGCACTGCGGGAACAGCAGCGCGGCCAGCTTCTCGTTGTAGTCGCGCAGGCCCTGCGGGTTGTTGACCACGCACGCACCGGCGGCGGCAGCGACATCCAACACCTGGGTGTCGTAGACATACTCGGCGTCGACCGGCGGGTCCTTGCGCATCAGCACGATCTGGCCGGGACCGAATTCGGTCCGGCTGAATGCGCCCAGCTCGTACCAGCCGGCCGGGTCGTCGCGCACCTGCAGGGGGGCGGTCCAGGCCACGGCCACCCCGCCTTCCAGCGCCAGCCCGCCCGGGCGCACGTAGTGCAGGGCATGGCCGCGGCGCTGGGCTTCCAGCAGCATGGCGAACGTGGTGTCCTTGGCGATCTTGATGTGGGCGATGGGGTCCATCACCACGATGACGTTCAACGGCATGGGTGCACCTGTCAGGCAAGGCGTTGATGGTAGCGGCAACGCCGGCCGTGCGCCTCCCCGGCGATGTGCAACGCAGCGTCCCTTGCCGGGCTGCGCAGTGATTGCCAATCCGGTCACGTTCAGCCCGGCGCCACGCCCCGCGCCACGGACCGCCCTTGAAGCGGGCGCGGGAAGTGCGATATAGATACGCTTTCGCAGCGGCTCCCGCCAAAGATTGGGCCGTGCGCTTGGGGAATGGCAATGACTGAAAACACGACTGCGGGCGGGGAGCTCGCAGGACTCCGGGTGATGGTCATCGATGACTCGAAGACCATCCGCAGGACTGCGGAAACACTGCTGAAGCGCGAAGGCTGCGAAGTAGTGACCGCGACGGACGGTTTCGAGGCCCTGGCCAAGATTGCCGACCAGCAGCCGCAGATCATCTTCGTCGACATCATGATGCCGCGCCTGGATGGCTACCAGACCTGCGCACTGATCAAGGGTAACCAGCTGTTCAAGGCGACCCCGGTGATCATGCTGTCGTCCAAGGATGGTCTGTTCGACAAGGCGCGGGGGCGCATCGTCGGCTCGGAGCAATACCTGACCAAGCCATTCACGCGCGAAGAACTGCTGGGTGCCATCCGCACGTACGTCAACGCCTGACCAGGGGGGAAAGGCACAATGGCTCGTATCGTCCTGATCGAGGATTCACCGACCGACCGCGCGGTGTTCACCCAATGGCTGCGCCGTGCCGGCCATGAGGTGCTGGAAGCGGACAATGCCGAAGATGGCCTGCAGCTGGTCCGCGACCAGGTGCCGCAGCTGGTCCTGATGGACGTGGTGCTGCCGGGCATGAGCGGTTTCCAGGCGACCCGGGCGATGGCCCGCGACGCAGCGATCAAGCACATCCCGGTCATCATCGTCAGCACCAAGGCGATGGAAACCGACAAGGCCTGGGGGCTGCGCCAAGGCGCCGCCGACTACATCGTCAAGCCGCCGCGCGAGGAAGAACTCATCGCCCGGATCAACGAGCTGGTGGCCTGATGCGCTCGCCCTTCGACATTCTTGAAGCCTACGAACGGCGCAGCCTGGCCCACGCGGTGCAGCTGCCCGGGCGGCAGTTCGCGCAGGACCTGTGGCGTGGCGTCGGTTTCCGTGTTGGCCAGCGTCGGCTGGTGTCCGATTTCCGCGAAGTGGTGGAGATCGTGCCGATGCCGCCGGTGACCCCGGTGCCATGCGCGCAGCCGTGGCTGCTGGGCGTGGGCAACCTGCGCGGCAACCTGTTCCCGGTGGTCGACCTGAAGTACTTCCTGGAAGGGGCGCGCACTGTCCAGCAGGAAGGCCAGCGCGTGCTGATCATGCGCCAGGCCGGTGGCGACGTCGCCCTGACCATCGATGAACTGTTCGGCCAGCGCAGCTTCGAGCTGACCCAGCAGATCGAGGCCGGTTCACTGGCCGAGGGACGCTACGGCCACTTCGTCGATCGCGCTTTCCATGCCGATGGCAACGATTGGGGCGTGTTCTCGCTCTCGCTGCTGTCGCGTACCCCTGAATTCCGGCAAGCCGCGGCCTGAGGCCGGGCATCGCCCCCTGCATTGAAAATCGAGGTTGAACGATGAGTACTGCTTCGGATGCCACCAAGTCCGGCAAGCTGCGGCTGGGCGGCAGCAACCTCTGGCTGGCGCTGCTGGCCCTGTCGATGATCCTGTTCGGTGTGAACACCGGYGTGTCCACCTGGCAGGGCAGCCGCCTGGCCGATGCCGGTTCCAAGGCCGCGGACCTGCAGGTGCTGTCGCAGCAGCTGGCCAACCAGGGCCGTGACGCGGTCGGCGGCAACGCGCAGGCCTTCACCGCCTTCAAGGCCACCCGCAACGCGATCGAGCAGAACGTGTCGACCCTGCAGGGCCGCTACGGCAACGAGCCGGGCGTCTCCCGGGCGATCTCGACCCTGGCCGACACCTGGGCGCCGCTGGGCAAGCAGGCTGGCCAGCTGGTGGCCAGTGAACCGGCAGTACTGGCCCTGGCCGGCAACGCCAACAACTTCTCCGGTGCGGTGCCGGGCCTGCAGGCCCAGTTGAACGAGCTGGTGCGTGCGATGTCCGCCTCCGGCGCGCCGTCGTCGCAGGTCTACAGCGCCCTGCAGCAGGTGGTGGTCGCCGGTTCGATGGCGCGTCGCGTGACTGAAATCCGCGCCGGCGGCACGGCTGCGGCCGCTGCCGGTGACGCGCTGGCCCGCGACATCACCGTGTTCTCGCAGGTGCTCGATGCGCTGCGCAATGGCAACGAGGACCTGGGCATCACCGCCGTGCGCGGCGCTGCCGCCGTCGCTGCGCTGGAGCAGTCGCAGCAGAAGTGGCAGGCGATGAAGCAGGACGCCGACGCGATCCTGGCCAGCTCGCGCCAGCTGTTCGCCGCGCAGTCCGCTGCCTCCGCACTGGGCCAGGGTTCGGCGAAGATGCTGACCGACAGCCGCAAGCTGTTCGAAGCCTTCTCCTCGTTCGGTTCGGTGTCCGACACCCGCCTGTTCCCGAATTTCTGGATCGGCGTGGTGTCCGGTGCGCTGTCGCTGATCGCGATCATCGGTTTCGTCTCCACCAACGTGCGCAGCCGCTCGCGCGAGCAGGAACTGCGCTACCAGACCCAGGTGGAGTTCAACAGCCGCAACCAGCAGGCGATCATGCGGCTGCTGGACGAAATCTCCTCGCTCGGTGAGGGCGATCTGACCGTGAAAGCCTCGGTGACCGAGGACATGACCGGCGCGATCGCGGACGCCATCAACTACGCGGTGGATGAACTGCGCCACCTGGTGACCACCATCAACGACACCTCGGCCAAGGTCGCGCTGTCGACCCAGGAAACGCAGGCCACCGCGATGCAGCTGGCCGAAGCGGCCGGCCACCAGGCCAACCAGATCACCTCGGCGTCGGACCGGATCGGCGAAATCGCCGCCAGCATCGAACAGGTATCGCGCAACTCGGCCGAGTCGGCCGACGTGGCACAGCGTTCGGTGGTGATCGCCGCCGAAGGTGCCGGCGTGGTCCGCGAGACCATCCAGGGCATGGACCAGATCCGCGACCAGATCCAGGAGACCTCCAAGCGCATCAAGCGACTGGGCGAATCTTCGCAGGAGATCGGCTCGATCGTGGAACTGATCAACGACATTTCCGAGCAGACCAACATCCTGGCATTGAACGCGGCCGTGCAGGCGGCTTCGGCCGGTGAAGCCGGTCGTGGTTTCGCGGTCGTGGCCGACGAAGTGCAGCGCCTGGCAGAGCGCACCTCCGGTGCGACCCGACGTATCGAGAACCTGGTGCAGGYGATCCAGGCCGACACCAACGAAGCGGTCACCTCGATGGAACAGACCACCGCCGAAGTGGTGTCCGGTGCACGCTTGGCCGAGGACGCCGGCACCGCGCTGACCGAGATCGAGCGCGTGTCCAACGCACTCAATACCCTCATCAAGAACATCTCCATCGCCGCCCAGCAGCAGTCGTCGGCGGCGTCGGACATCACCCGCACGATGGGCGTGATCCGCCAGATCACCGGCCAGACCTCGCAGGGTGCCGGGCAGACCGCCGAGTCGATCGGCCACCTGGCGCAGCTGGCGGCCGACCTGCGTCGTTCGGTCGCCGACTTCAAGCTGCCGGCGTGACACGGGCAGGGCGGCGAGCAAGGAACCAGTCGATGAAGCATTTCCATTCCCCACGCCAGGATCCGCGCGACCGTCGCGCGGCGGCGACCGGAGCGCATCCATGAGCAGCCTGCGCGATGCGATGAGCCACGCAGCCCTGGGCTGGGTCAAGCCCGAGCTGGACGAGACCCTGCGCCTGGTGCGCAACGAGGTCGAGTACTTCGCCGAAGATCCGGCCGACAGCAGCCGCATGCGCATCTGCGCCGGCTACCTGCACCAGGTGCAGGGCACGCTGCGCATGGTCGAACTGTATGCACCGGCGATGGTGGCCGAGGAGCTGGAACAGCTCGCCATCGCCGTCGGCAAGGGCGAGGTCGCCGAGCGCGACGAGGCCTGCGCCACCCTGATGCGCGGCAGCGTGCTGCTGCCCGATTACCTGGAGCGCCTGCAGAACGGACACCGTGACATCCCGATCGTGCTGCAGCCGCTGCTCAACGAGATCCGCGCCGCCCGTGGCGAAGCGCTGATCAACGACAGCGTGCTGTTCGCGTTCGCGCCCGATTCGGTGACCGCCACCGAAGCGGAACTGGACCATGCACGCGGCAGCCTCAGCGGCCGCAACCGCGAGCTGCTGGACACCGTTGGCAACGCGGTCAAGGAAGAACTGCTGCAGGTCAAGGACGCGCTGGACCTGCACCTGCGTACCGACGGTTCGCCGCAGCAGCTGCAGGAGCAGGTGACCAAGCTGGGTTCGGTGGCCGATACGCTGGGCATGCTCGGCCTGGGCGCTGCGCGGGGCGTGGTCGTGCAGCAGCGCGACGCGCTGCGCGGGGTCGTCGAGGGCCGCCAGCAGATCGACGAAGACATGCTGCTGGATATCGCCGGTGCGCTGCTCTATGTCGATGCATCGCTGGATGACCAGGTCGCACACCTCGGTGCCAGTGGCAGTGGCCAGGATGATCCGAGCGCGGTGGAGAACCGGCGCACGGTGGAAGTGCTGGCGCACGAGGCGATCGCCAATTTCGCCGCCGCCCGCGAGCATTTCGTCGCTTTCATCGAAACCAGCTGGAACCACGCCGAACTGCAGGACGTGCCGCGCCTGCTCGGCGATGTCTCCGGCGCATTGCGCATGCTCGACCTGGGCACCGCGGCAGACTATCTGCGCGGCGTGCAGCAGTACATCGAAGCCGAACTGATCGGTCGTCAGCGGGTGCCCAGTGGTCGCCAGCTGGACACCCTGGCCGACGCCATGGCCAGCCTGGAGTACTACCTGGAAGCCCTGCGTGACCGCCGTCCGGGTCGCGAGGACATCCTCGACATCACCCGCAGCAGCCTGGAAGCGCTGCGCTACTGGCCGCTGCCCGAGCGCGGCGTGGTCGCTGTCGAAGACGTGCAGCCGGTCATGCGCGAAGCTGTGGTCTTGCCAGCCGAGCCGCTGCAGATCGAACCGCTGGATATCGACGTGCAGGCCTCCGCGCCGGCACCGGGTGACGTGCCGGCGTCGCTGCCCGATTTCACCTTCGACCCGCTGCCGGAGGCTACGCCCGCCGACAACGGCCTGATGTTCGGATCGCTGGGTACGCCAGCGTTGTCGGCCGAACCGCACGGCACCCCGGCGCCCCTGTTGTTCGCTGCCTCCAGCGCCCCCGCGCCGGAAGTGCCGCAGTGGGAACTGGGTGGATTCGACGCGCCGGCAGGGAGTGCTGCCGAACGCAGCGACGAGCGTGCGCCGACGTTCGACAGCTTCGATCCGGTCAGTTTCGATCCTGTGTCCGTCGAACGGTCCGACGCTGCTGCCTGGACGTTGTCCGCGATTCCGGTGCCGGAAGAGGACGACACGCAGGCAAGCGCCGTAGACGGCAATGATGACGCCTTCCTGGCGACGTCGTTGGACGAGACGTCGTCTGCCGCGTCGCTGGACGTGGTCATTTCGCTGGCCTTCGATCCGGTTGCCGCCGAGCAGGACGGCCAGACGTCGCTGAGCGACGATGTGGTGTTCCGTTTCGACAGCAGCCTGCTGCACAACGCCGATGACGTGTTGTCGCTGGAGACAATGGAAACGCTGTCGTTGGACGACGAGCAGGCCTCGCCTGCGACGCTGGAGTTCATTGACGCCGGTGCGGTGGTGCAGGCCGACGATGGCCTGGCCATCAACGAACGGCTCGACTCCACCGTTGACGGCGACGCGGCGACCGATGCGGCAGTCTACGTCGCACCGGCCGCTGATCTGCCCGCATCCGAAGACCTGTCGGCAGTGTCTGCTGCGCCGACCGTGGCGCTGGTCGATGTGGATACCATCGCGCCGATCGACTTCAGCGAAGCCGATGCGCAGTTCTTCGCAGAGCTGAATGCCGCTGCCGCCGGCTTCAATCCCCAGGCCATGCCGGCCGCCGTCGTGCCGACCGAAACCGTGCCGCCAGCCGTGGCCGAGGGCGGGTTCGATGCGGGTTTCGACGACGATGCCGAGAACATCGACCAGGACATCCGCGAGGTGTTCCTGGAAGAATTCGACGACGAGCTGGGCAATCTCGGCACGCTGCTGCCGGCATGGCGCATGCAACCGGACAACATGGACCGGCTGCGGCCGATCCGCCGCATTTTCCACACACTGAAGGGCAGTGGCCGCCTCGTCGGCGCACGTACCCTGGGTGAGTTCGCGTGGAAGATCGAGGGCATGCTCAACCGCGTGCTCGATGGCACCCGCGCCCCCACGCCGGCGGTACTGGCGATGGTCGATCACGCATACACGGCACTGCCGCAGTTGAACGCGGCACTGCGCGATGGCCAGCGGGTCAGCGTCGACCTGCAGGCGATGCAGGCCATCGCCGATCGCGTGGGTGCAGGCGAAGAAACGTTCTACGTTGCGCTGCCGGGCGCCACCGCGCCGACGGCCGAGGCGCCGACCGATGCTGCCGCGCCGCTGGACAGCGCCGTGCAGGATGTCGATGCCCCCGCACAGAGCGCTGTTGAAGCGCCGGGTACCCCGGCCAACATCGACAGCGTGCTGCGTGAGATCCTGGAGGCCGAGGTGGAACTCCACCAGGCCACGCTGCAGGGCTGGTTGCGCTCGGCGCAGCAGGCGCCACAGCCGGTCAGCGATGCGTTGCTGCGCGCGGTGCACACCATGAACGGTGCCTTCGCGATGACCGAGGTGCCGGAAATCACCGCTGTCACTGGCGGCGCCGAGTCGTACATCAAGCGCGCGCTGGCCGCCGAGGTGGTGCCGGGTGATGACGCCGTGGCAGCCCTGGACGAAACCGCGCAGGCGATCAACGCGACCATGGACGCGCTGCAGGCCGAGCAGCCGCGGATTGCGCCGCAGGCTGAACTGGCGCAGCGCCTGCAGGCGCTGGCCGGCGAGCTGCCGGAAGCACGCTGGCCGATGGCCGGGCTGGACGTCGAGGATGAAGACGAAGACCCGCTGCTTCCGCTGGTCGCAGAAGCAGATGCCGCCGACGCCGACATGGTCGAGCCGGGGCATGCGGTAGAGATCGAGCCGGAGGTCGAACGCGACACCGGTGCCGAGGTGCTGGAGGCGCTGCAGGTCAGCGAGGACGCGTTGAGCGATGCGGGCCTGGAGTCCGCCGAATTGACCGGCAGCGATGATCTGTCGCGCTACTTCGATGCAGGGTGGCCGTCGATGCCGGACGGCCCGGCGCCGCAGTCGACGCTGGAAGTGGCTGCTTCCACGCTCGTTGCCGCGGAAATTGAAGCCGGACAGGCGGTGGCGACATCGGAAG
>NZ_JBFTNR010000067.1:0-9350 GCF_056665995.1 Stenotrophomonas sp. 05L44_2 | reverse complement strand
ATCTCGCGCAGCGTATCGATGACATCGCTGATGCGCACCGCGTGGTCGTGCACGTCGCGGATATACAGCTTCACTTCGTCCGGGAACAGCTCGCCCTGGTAGCGGCGCAGCTGTGCCAGTACATCCTGCAGAGGCGCCACCGCCATCCGCATCTTGTTCAACTCGCGCTTGAGCTCATACAGGCGCACCACCGTGCTGCGCTTGTAGCTGTCGGCGAAGATGTCCTTCTCCAGCAGTTCCAGGGTGTCGCGGAAGCGGTTGGTGATGGGCAGGTAATTGTCGACCACGAAGTCGGCCACGGCGTACAGGCAGTACGAGGGGCCCATTTTCAGCAGCTGTGGTTCGCGCTCCACGCGCGCGCGCACCGGTGCGTACGAGAGCGAGGCGCCATGGCGAACGGTCACCAGGAACCGTGGGCCGAGGAAGGCGTGGGTCTCGCCGTACTGGATGCGCTCGTCAACCATCTGCGCGGTGGTCACCACCACGAACAACGAGTTGCCGTAGGCCTCCACCTTGGGGCGCTGGTGCGCGTTGCGCGCATCTTCGACGGCCAGGTCGTGCAGGCAGAATTCTTCCTGCAGCTTCAGCAGTACATCTTCGTTCGGATCGTACAGGCCGACCCAGACGAAACCATTGTTGCTGGCGATGACATCGCTGATCGCATCCAGGCTGATGTCGTGGCGTTTGCCGTCGTCATCGTAGTGGACGCAGTTGATGACGCAGGTGGGATTGGCTGCGGCGGAGGCGGCAGCAGGGGCGGGCAGTGGGGCGGGCAATGACATGCCCGCCATCGTGCGTCAGTGCTGCGTTTCCGACAAGTGAGGACGGCGCCCCAGCGCCCAGGCCAGCGCCGCGTGGACCGGCAGCAGCAGCACGATCCACTGCACGTTGTACTGCGCCTGCAGGCTCAGCCAGTGCAGCACCAGGGCAGCCACGGCCTGCACCGCCACCAGCCACAGCACGATCCTGAACATGCGGCCGGGCACGCGCCGCCGCAGCAGGCTGATCGCCCCCGGCAACAGCAGCACGCACAGCGGCGACAGCAGCAGCAGGTTGCGGTTGGCCCAGGCAGCGTAGTGCGTGCTGAAGCCCCACAGGAACACCAGCAGGCCACCGGCGATGGTGCACAGCAGCCACAGCGGCAAGGCCAGGCCGGCCAGCAGGCGCGTACGCCTGCGTAGCGCCAGCACGCCGACCGCAATCACCAGGCCACACAGCAGCCACGGCCACCAGTGGCGCGCGAATTCCTTCGGTTCGGGATCGATGCGGTGCGGCAGCAGTTCCTGCTCGGACTGCACCAGCGGGCGGCCGTCGCTGTTGCGGGCCTGCCGCAGGGCATCGGCCAGGCGCATCGGCACGAAGGCTTCCTGCCAGCGCGACAGCGGTTGGTCRGCAAACGGACCCAGGCCGATATCGAAGCCCAGCCACATCCACGGGGCCGGGGACGCCAGGCGTACCGACTCGCTGCGATAGGTGTTGCCACGCGAACGGCCCGACAGCTGTGAATGCAGGCCGCCGCCCAGTGCCTTGTCCAGCGTGTCGCGCACCATCGTCGCGCAGTTGGCGGTGTAGTAATCGTAGTGGTAGCGCGCATTTTCCGGCTTGGCCCGTTCGGCCAGGTCGGCGGCCAGCGAGCGTGCCTGGTCAGGGGTGATATCCAGCCACTGCACGCTGGCACCGCGGCCGGTCTCGTCGTAGTACGACAGGTCCTGCTGCAGTGGCAGCGCCACCAGGTAATACATCATGTCGCCACGCACGAAGCGGCCGATGAAATCCTGTTCGGACGGATCGAAGTAGCCGAAGTTGTACGAGATCGCCTCGCCGCTCACCGGGTCCAGCACGACGATGGCATCGTGGCCGAAGCGCTCGAAGAACACGGTGCCGGGCTGCATGGTGACCACACCAACGCGCGGGGCAGGGGCATCACTGGCCGTCGAAACGACCGGCGCCGCCGCCTGCGCGAACGCGGTCAGTGGCAGGGTCGTGGCCAGCACGCAAAGTGCCAGCCACACCGTCAGGATCAGGCCACGGTGCTTCAAGCGTCGTCCTGCGCGTCCGGTGCCAGCACCGTTACATGGAAGGCCTGGACCCGGCGCGCATCGGCGCGGGCTACGCGGAACATGAAGCGGTCCAGCGCCAGTTCGTCACCGACTTCCGGCAGATGGCCCACCGCTTCGGTTACCAGGCCACCGATGGTGTCGTAGTCCTCATCGGAGAAGGTGGCACCGAAGCGCTCGTTGAAATCGCCGATCGGCGTGAGCGCATCCACCACGTACTGGCCATCGGCCTGGATGGCGATCTGCGCCGAGAAGTCCTCGGCCTCGTCGTGTTCGTCGTCGATCTCGCCGACGATCTGCTCCAGCACGTCCTCGATGGTGACCAGGCCGGCGACACCGCCGTACTCGTCCACCACGATCGCCATGTGGTTGCGCGACAGGCGGAATTCCTTCAGCAGCACGTTGAGCTTCTTCGCTTCCGGAATCAGCACCGCCGGGCGCAGCAGCTCACGCACGTTGCCCGGACCGTTGTCGGCAACCACGCCGCGCAGCAGGTCCTTGGCCAGCAACACGCCAAGGATGTCGTCCTTGTTCTCGCCATGCACCGGAAAGCGCGAATGGCCGGACTCGACGACCTGCTTCATCAACTCCAGGAAGGGCGCCTCGACCGGCAGCGAGACCATCTGCGAACGCGAGATCATCACGTCGCCCACGGTCAGCTCGGCCACCGAAATGGCACCTTCCATCATCTTCAGGGTATCTGCGGCGATCAACCCTTCTTCCTGCGCGGTGTGCAGGACAGCGACCAGCTCGTCGCGGGTGTGGGGTTCGCCGGAAAAAGCAGACGTCAGGCGTTCAAGCCAGCCGCGCTTCTTTTCGCTGTGCTCCACGAAGGAGCTACTACTGTCGTCTTCTGACATCTCTGGAAAAAAGGCACCCGGCAGGCCGGGCGATGACCCAAGTCTAGCAGGATGTGGGGGCCTGTCAGTGACCGTCGGCCGCCGGGGCGGTGGCGGCCGGGCCCTCGTCCTCGGCCGGCAGGTCCAGGCTGTAGGTGCAGCCGGCCAGAGTCCTGCCGGGGTGGCTGGCGACGGTGGATACGCTGAGGATGATCGACTCGATCTGCGCCTCCCCGGTCTTCGGGTCCGTCACATCGCGGCTGACCAGCTCGCGCCCGGCCATGAACTTGCCGTCCTGGTCGTAGCCGATCTCCAGGGCCAGCTGCTTGGCCAGCGGCCGCGGATCGGCCTGGTCGAGCACGGCCATGATGCTGGCGCCGGCCACGGCCACACGCTCGGTCTGCTGGCCGAACACGGTGATCGGGCTGGCCAGGCGGTACTCGCTCATGAACTGGTTGCCCTGCGGCAGCGGCTGCAGGCCATGCGCCACGGCCTTCAGCGGATCGGCCAGCAGCGGTGCCAGCGCGGCGTGCTCGGCCACGCCCTGGCGGCATTCGATCAGCGCAGGGAGGTCCAGTGGCGCGGCGGAAGCGGTGGAGGCAACGAGTAGCAGGGGCAGGGCAGTACGCAGCAGCACAGGCGAGGTTCCGTGGTAGAGCCGAGCCCATGCTCGGCTGCATTCTGGTCGGTTCTGCGGGGCGCATGGCCCACTGCGCCCGAGCATGGGCTCGGTCACGCAGGGGCTGGCCCGGTTTCAGCGCTCGCCCGCGTACGGGTCGTCGATGCCGAGCTCGGCCAGGATCTCGCGCTCCAGCTGTTCCATCGCCTCGGCTTCCTTGTCGTCCTCGTGGTCCCAGCCGAGCAGGTGCAGCACGCCGTGCACGGTCAGGTGCGCGTAGTGGGCGTTGAGCACTTTGCCCTGCTCCCCGGCTTCACGCGCCACCACCGGTGCGCAGATCACCAGGTCGCCCAGCAGCGGGAACTTGACGCCCTTGGGCAGGCCCTCCGGCACGTCGGCCGGGAAGCTCAGCACGTTGGTGGCGTAGTCCTTGCCCCGGTAGTGCCGGTTCAACGACTGCCCTTCCTTGCTGTCGACCACGCGGATGGCCAGGTCGGCCTCGCGGATGCGGCCCTTCAGCGCAGCCGCCACCCATTTGCGGAAGCTGACGGCCGAGGGCAGCCCGGCACGGGGCAGGGCGTAGTTGACGGCTACATCGAGGCGGACGGGACCCTTGGTCATGGCAACACCGGCATTTCAGATCGAACAGGAGGTCACAGTATCGCGCGTGTCGCCGTTCACTGCGACTTCCAGTCGCCGGCTTCGTAGGCGATTTCGATCACCGACGCCTTGGCCGCACGCGCCTGGATATCGGCATTGCCGGTCGATGCGTGGCAGTTGTAGCCGTTCTGCAGGGTCACCTGTCTGGCCAACTGGATTGCCCCCTGCTCCGGCGCTGCATCGGGATCCACATACAGGGTAGTGTTGGCACAGCCGCCTACGTTGGCCACTTCCAGTGCCGGAATCAGCCTGCGCGTGGCGCGATCAGCGAGGACATCGAATGCCTCGCGTGGGAGGACGGACTGGTTGGCCGAGATGCGCAGCTTGAAGAAATGCAGCTGTTTATAGAACAGATAGCCATTGGAATGCAGCGGCTGGTTGCTGGACACCTGCAGCAGGCCCAGGCGCAGCTTCTCGCCTCGGACCTGCTCTGCCTTGGCAATGGCCTGGATCACCGCCGCGTCGATGCCATTGGCACCTTTCGCAGGAACTGCTTCGGCCGACAGCGGGAAGGGCTCCTGTCCCAGCTCCTGCAGGTCCGCGTAGATGCCGGACGCAACCGCCTGCCTGAGGTCCGCCTGCAAGGCCTGCATGCCGCGGTCCACGGCAACCTGCGGGTCCAACCGGCCCGCCGGATACACGAAAACACTGATCGCCGCCTCCGGGTTCAGGCGGCTGCGGTAACTGAATCCGGCCCCCGCCAATCTGTCGTCCGGGTTGTAACTGCTGCGCACCAGCGTGAAATCCTCCACCTGGTAGGGAGCAATCACATAACTGGATTCAACGTACGCCCGCGCTTCGGCGGCGGGCGGGGGAGAGGCGAGTGCAGGGACCGGCCCGAGGGCCAGCAGGCACAACGACAGCAGCAGACCCGGGCGAACCATGACACGTCCTTATGTGCACAGGAGCCCGGAGTGTAGTGTCATTCCGCTCCAGGTTGAATCTGGTGCAGGTCGCGGCGGTCGTAGGCACTGACGATGCGCGCCACCAGCGGGTGGCGGACCACGTCGCGGGCTTCGAAGAAGGTGAAGCTGACGCCCTCCACGTCGCGCAGCACGTCGATCGCATCGCGCAGGCCGGACTTCACATGCTTGGGCAGGTCGGTCTGGGTCAGGTCGCCGGTGACCACGGCGGTGGAACCGAAGCCCAGACGGGTCAGGAACATCTTCATCTGTTCGATGGTGGTGTTCTGCGCTTCGTCCAGGATCACGAACGCATCGTTGAGCGTGCGGCCGCGCATGTAGGCCAGCGGCGCGATCTCGATGACGTTCTTTTCCAGCAGCTTGAGCACCTTTTCCACGCCCAGCATTTCATACAGGGCGTCGTACAGTGGGCGCAGGTACGGGTCGACCTTCTGGCTGAGGTCGCCGGGCAGGAAGCCCAGCTTCTCGCCGGCCTCGACCGCCGGACGCACCAGGATCAGGCGCTGCACGCGCGATTCGTTCAGTGCTTCCACCGCGCTTGCCACGGCCAGGAAGGTCTTGCCGGTACCGGCCGGGCCGATGCCGAAGTTGATGTCGTGGCTGACGATCTGGTGCAGGTAGCGGCTCTGGTTGGAACCCCGGCCGCGCACGGTTCCGCGCTTGACCTTGATCGCCACGTCCTGTGCTTCGTAGGAGCGGTCGGCGATCTGTTCGATGTTGGCCGCGTTCAGCCGCAAGTGAATGGCGTGGTTGTCGAAGGTGGTCTCTGCGGCTTCTTCGTACAACGCCTCGATCAGTTTCTGCGCCTCGGCGCTGGCCTCGGCCGGGCCGCTGATGCGGAACACGAAGCCGCGGTTGGCGATTTCCACGCCAAGCTTCAGTTCGATCTGGCGAAGGTGGCCGTCGAACGGGCCGCACAGGTTGGCCAGCTGCGCGTTGTCTTCCGGCGACAGGGTGAAGTCTCGATGCTCGATGCTTTTCATTGCTTGGGGTGGGGCGGGGTCGCCGTCCACCGCGATGGAGTCAGGGACGACAAGGGTAACGCGCAAGCCGGCATGACGACAGTTCTCCACACCGGGTGTGGACCGGCGCCGAAGAAACCTGTGGATAGACCTTCGCAGTGCTTGTGCCACAAGGAAGATGATGCGGTGGTGAAAATTGTGCCAGTGCCTGCAGGGTTTTCCACATGCGGTGTGGACGGTGTTGCCACGAACCTGTGGATAGGTGGCAGCGAGCCTTGCGGCAGTGGCGTTGGGAGCGGCTGATCAATTATTGGCCAGCGCTGATCTGGATCATTGCGGGTGCACAGGGAGCATGGCACCGTGGCGCCATCGCAGGAGGTGGCGCATGGCCGTGGGCACGTGGGTGCGCAGGATGGGGTTGCTGGGCAGCTGCCTGCTGGCGGGGTGCGGCGAAGCACCACCAGCAGCACTGGGTACGCTTGAATGGGACCGGATCAGCGTGCCCGCACCGGCGGCTGAAGTGATCAGTACCGTTGACGTGCGCGAGGGGCAGGCGGTCAAGGCGGGCGCGCTGCTGATGCGCCTGGACCCTGTCCGTGGCGCAGCCCAGCTCGACGCCGCACAGGCCGAAACGGCACGCGCGCAGGCACAGCTCGAGGAACTGCAGGTGGGCCCGCGTCCGGAGCAGATCGCCCAGGCGCAGGCACAGCTCACCGCGCTGCGCGCGCAGGCGGCGGAAGCCACCGCTTACTACCGCCGGGTGCAACCGTTGGCCCGTCAGCGGTTGGTGGCTGCCGCTGATCTGGACCGGGCCCGCGCGGCCGCCGACAACGCCGTGGCCAGCGTGCGTGCTGCCGAACAGGCATGGCTGCAGCTGCAGCGCGGCAACCGTCGTGAGGACATCGCCCAGGGCCAGGCCGCCTCCAGGGCGACACAGGCACAGGAGGTCGTGCAGGCCGTCAACCTGCAGAAGCTGCAGCTGCGCGCGCCGCGCGATGGCGTGGTCGATGCGTTGCCCTACAGGCAAGGCGACCAGGCACCGATCGGTGCACCGTTGGTGGTGATGCTGGTGGGCGAACGGCCGTATGCGCGCGTGTACCTGCCGCAGCCGTTGCGCCTGCAGGTGAAGGTCGGGCAGGCCGCGCTGGTGCAGCTGGACGGCGCGAATACCGTATTGAAAGGGCATGTGCGGTCGATCCGCAGCGAACCTTCCTTTACCCCCTATTACGCGTTGACTGGTGATGACGTCTCGCGGCTGAGCTACCTGGCCGAGATCGAGATCGACGACAGTGCCGACATGCAGGCGCTGCCCGCCGGGCTGCCGGTGCAGGTGCGCTTCTGAACCCGGTCGATGACATCGCCGTGCGTGCGCGGGGCCTGAGCCGCCGTTTCGGCGACCTGCTGGCGGTGGACAACGTCGATCTGCAGGTGCCGCGTGGGCAGGTATACGGTTTCCTCGGCCCGAACGGCTCGGGCAAATCGACCACCATCCGCATGCTGTGCGGGCTGCTTGAGCCGAGCGCGGGCGAGATCGACGTGCTGGGCCTGGCGATCCCGGCGCAGGCCGAGGCGTTGCGCCGCCGCATCGGCTACATGACCCAGCGTTTTTCGTTGTACGAAGACCTGTCGGTGCGGGAGAACCTGGAATTCCTTGCCGCCATCCAGGATCTGCCACGCGCGCAGGCGCGGCAACGGGTCGATGCGCTGCTGCTGGAGTATCGCCTGCAGGACCGCCAGGTGCAGTTGGCCGGCACCCTCAGTGGTGGGCAGAAGCAGCGGCTGGCGCTGGCCGGTGCGGTGATCCATGCGCCGGAACTGCTGTTCCTGGATGAGCCGACCAGTGCGGTCGATCCCGAGTCGCGTCGCGATTTCTGGGAGGCGCTGTTCGAACTCGCCGATGCCGGCACCACGGTGCTGGTGTCCACCCATTACATGGACGAGGCCGAACGCTGCCACCGGCTGGCGATCCTTGATCGCGGTGCCCTGGTAGCCGATGGCACGCCGGCCGAACTGTGCGCGCAGCTGCAGGGTCGCACCCTGGCCGTCACCACTGCGCAGCCCCGGCAGGCCAGCCGCGCGCTGGCGGCGCTGCCGGGCGTGCTCAGCGTGGCGCAGATCGGCACCGAGCTGCGTATGCTGTGCAGTGAGGGCGCGGCCGATACCGCCGTGCTGGCGCAGGCCCTTGCCACCGCCGATCCGCAGGCCAGCATCGAACCGGTGGCGCCCAACCTGGAAGACGTCTTCGTTTCCGCTACCCGTGGCCGCGGCCGGGAGCCGGCGGCATGAGCCTGCGACGGCTGTGGGCGATCATGCTCAAGGAGCTGCGCCAGCTGCGCCGCGACCGGATCACCCTGGCGATGATCATCGGCATCCCGGTGATGCAGCTGCTGCTGTTCGGCTATGCGATCAACCTCAACCTGCGGCACCTGGATGCAGGCATCGCCGACCAGGTCAACAGTGCGGCTTCTCGCGCGCTGGTGCAGGACATGGTTGCCACCGGTGTGATCGCCCCGCGCGCACAGGCCTATACGCCCGACCAGCTGATGGAGGCGTTGCGACGGGGCCGGATCAGCGTGGGCATCGTGATTCCCGCCGATTTCGAACGACGCCGCTACGAAGGCCGCGAGGCGGTGCAGGTGCTGGTCGACGGCAGCGACACGGTGGTGCAGAGTGCGGCGATCCAGTTGGCGCAGGTACCGCTGGACACGCGCCCGACCAGCAACACGCGGCCGCTGCGCGAGGGCAGTATTGCCAGCGGGCCGGTAAGCRTCATCAGCTTCTACAATCCGCAACGACGGTCAGCGGTGAACATCGTGCCCGGCCTGATCGGGGTGATCCTGACCATGACCCTGGTGATGTTCACTGCAGTGGCGGTGGTACGCGAGCGCGAACGCGGCAACATGGAGCTGCTGATCGCCACGCCGGTATCGCGCAGCGAACTGATGGTCGGCAAGGTATTGCCATACGCAGCGATCGGTCTGCTGCAGACCACCCTGGTGCTGCTGCTGGGCACGTGGTTGTTCGAGGTCCCGATCCGCGGCAGCCTGCTGGATGTCTATCTGGCCGCCGTGCTGCTGGTGCTGGCCAACCTGGCGCTGGGCCTGTTGATTTCAACCCGGGCGCGTTCGCAGTTCCAGGCCATGCAGATGACCCTGTTCCTGTTTCTGCCCTCCATCCTGTTGTCGGGCTTCATGTTCCCGTTCGCCGGCATGCCCCGGCCGGTGCAGTGGCTGGCTGAAGTATTGCCGCTGACCCATTTCCTGCGCCTGGTACGCGGCATCATGCTGCGC
>NZ_JBFTNR010000066.1:0-9482 GCF_056665995.1 Stenotrophomonas sp. 05L44_2 | reverse complement strand
CGCCAGCACGATGGTGTCGCCGATCGCTTCATGGAAGCCATCGTTGGCGCCGCCCTGGAACAGCGGCGGCAGCGGGTTGTAGGCCAGGTCGTAATAGATGTGGCCCAGCTCGTGGTAGATGGTGGTGAAGTTCTCTTCGTTGGGCTTGATGCACATCTTGGTGCGCACATCGCCTTCCATGTTCATGTCCCACGCACTGGCGTGGCAGACCACGTCGCGGTCATCGGGCTTGATGAACTGGGTCTTGTCCCAGTACGACTGCGGCAACGACGGCATGCCCAGCGATACGTAGAAATCCTGTGCACGCTCGGTCATCTGCTTGGCGGTGCGCAGTTCGGCCTCGCGTTGCGCCTTGTACTGCGCGGCTACGTTCGCATCCTTGCCGGCCTTGGCCAGCGCCGCGCTCAGGTTGGTCTGGTACTGCTTTTCCAGCGCTGCAGTGATGTCCAGGCTGCCGGCGCCCGGGTACGGTTCCAGCTGGTCCCACAGGTTGGACCAGTCCTGCTGCCACATGTTGCCCATCAGGTGCGCGGCGATCAGGCCGTTGCCCACCTCGGCCTTGTCCTTGCCATAGGTCTTGTCCAGCTTGCCGCGCGCGTAGCAGTGCAGCTGCTCGTACATCGGCTTGACCTGTTCCCACAGGCGATCGGTTTCCGGGCCGATCTGCTCCGGCGGCATGTCATAGCCACTGCGCCACATCTGCCCGGCATCGGTGAAGCCCATGCCCTTGGCACCTTCATTCACCAGGCCGACGAACTTCTGGTAATCACCGCGCATGCTCTTGGTGGTGCTGTGCCAGCCCTGCCAGGCATCGAGCTGCTGGTCATAGTCGCGGCTGCGCGCCAGCACCTGCTCCAGTTCGCCCAGCTGGCGGCAGGAGTTGGGATCGTTGGCGTCGGTGCAGTACTTGCCTGCGCCGTAGCTGCCTTCCATGCGGGTGGCGATCTGGGTCAGTTCGGCCAGCTTGGCCGGGTCGCGCGGCGCCGGCATCGACGACATCAGCTTCAGCAGGTGGATCGCGCGCTTGCTGTCTTCGCTCATCGGCTTGCCGTCGAACTTGCCGGCCTGCTCGATCCAGCTGTTGAGCTGGGTCAGCGAACGCTCGTTGGCCTTGGCCGCGATGCGCTCTGAATCGCTGTTGATGTAGGTGGAGGACAGCCACTGCGCCGAGGTCATCTCCGGGTAGGCCGCCTTGAATTCGGCATTGATGCGGGCCACGAACTGGTCAGCGGTTTCGCCGGCCGGTGCACTGCTGCTGGCGGTCTCGGTGCCTGGGGCGGCTTCCTTCTTGCAGGCGGCCAGGGCCAGCGTGGCGGCGGCGATTGCCGAGGCCAGCAGGAGATGACGGTGTTTCACGGGCGATCCTTGGGTGGTGAACGACCGCCGAAGGCTAGTGGGCAGGCGTTGCCACCGCAAGTGGCGGAAGTCGGCCGGGCGGCGCCCAGGGACCGCGACATCGCATGCGCGCTGTCGCTCCCACGCTTCGCTGCGCGAAACGTGGGCCCCACTTACCAGCTCCCAGACCCCCGCCGCTTCGCGGCCGCCCCCTGACTCAGGGGGCTCTGCCCCAGACGCAATTCGGTGATGGCAGTAGATCCACGCCATGCGTGGATGAGATCTGTCAGAAATCGAGACTCAAATTCGGATCCGACCCCGTGCCGACCAACGGTCGGCACCCACCAACAGCAGCGGARATCTGTCGAAGGCGGGGTGGGTCCGGTTGCGGGGGCGTRAGCGCCATGGGCCCGAGGYATGCCTCGGGCGGGYTGGGCAGGACGCCCAACCCCGGWCTTGCCGTGTGCGCAGGACAGCGCACACGAGCAAGGCGCGACCGAGCCTCCATGGACGGATTTACGGCGTCCCCCGCAACCGGACCCACCCCGCCTACCCACAGGAACCCCGCTGTTGCTGTTGCTTCGGCCGTTGCCGTTGCCTCTGCGGGTGCAGGGCGCAGCCCTGCCGACAAACCCTAACTCTCGCAGCCGGCGAACAGGTCGCGATCCCGCTCGTACAGCGAGGTTTTCACCTGCATCAGCCCCAGCACCGACGGGAACAGGTTGTCGTGGTCGGTGTAGCTGGCCGAGCGCTTGCGCACGCACTGCAGGTCCAGTCCACGGCTGCTGGCGAAGCCCGGCGAGAACCACATCGTCATCGGCACCCGGGTCTGCTCGGCCGGTGCGATCGCGTACGGCACACCGTGCAGGTACAGGCCCTTTTCGCCCAGCGATTCACCGTGGTCGGACAGGTAGATCATCGCCGTGTCGTAGTCCTGCAGGCCCTGCAGCGTGCCGATGGTCTTGCTCAGGAAGTGATCGGTGTACAGCACGGCGTTGTCGTAACTGTTGGTGATCTCTTCGCGCGAGCAGCGACCAATGTCCTGGGTGTCACAGGTCGGGGTGAAGCGACGGAAGGCGGCCGGGTAGCGCTCGAAATAGGCCGGGCCATGGTTGCCCAGCTGGTGCAGCACCACCACTCGATCACCCGGGCGCGCACGCACCTGCGTCGCCAGGTCCTGCAGCAGGATCTCGTCCATGCAACGGCCATCGGCACACAGCCCCGGCGTGGTCGCGTCCGACAGCGACTGGAAGTCCAGGCCCTCGCATACGCCCTTGCAGCCGGACTGGTTGTCGCGCCACAGCGGCGCGATGCCCGCGCGGTTCAGTACATGCAGCAGCGACTGGTGCGCACGGATCTTCTTCTCGTCATACTCGTGGCGTCCCCATGGCGAGAACAGGCAGGGCAGCGAAACCTCGGTGCTGGTGCCGCAGGAGTGCATGTCCGGGAAATTGACCACCGCCGCCTGGGCCAGCTCCGGCGTGGTGTTGCGGCCACCATTCAAGCCCCAGTTCTGCGCGCGTACCGTTTCGCCCATCACGATCACCAGCAGGCGTGGCTTGCTCGTTGCTRCGCGCGGGGTCGCCTTGGCATCGGTACCAATCGGCAGCTTCGGCGCGCGTTGCACCGGGTTGTCGCCGCGCAGCGCACGCGGCAGCCCCAGCAGCACATTGGCCGGCGTTGCCAGGTAGCGCACTTCGCGCTGGTTGCGCATCAAGGCCGACACATCCTGGAAGGACACCAGCGCGCCACCGAGTGCGGTGACCGCAGCGACCAGCAGGAAGCCGATGCGCCACAGCAGGCTGCGGCCCCAGCTGCGGCGGCGCAGGTCAACACGCCACAGCACCACCATCGGCAACACAGCCAGCAGCAGGACCGGCCACAGCAGCGACACCGTCATCAGTTCGCGGCTTTCCTTGGGGTCGGTAGCCAGCACGTTGCGCAGCATGTCCGCATCCAGATAGATGTGGTAACGGCTCATGTAGTGCGCGGCAAACGCGGTGACCAGCAGCAGCACGCTGATCACCACCTTGGCATTCCAGCGCCACACCAGGATGCCCAGCAGCACACCGTGTGCACCCAGCAGCAGCAACAACAGCGAAAGCGCATAGCGCAGGCTGCCCGGATGGCTGGCCATGGCGCTGTGCCAGAACAGGCCATTGCCGGCCACAGCGAAGAACAGGCTGGTCAGCACGATCAGTGCTTCGGTGGACAGCTGTGGCCGCCATGCGCGGATGCTGGCCAGTGTCGGCAGCCGCAAGGAACGTTGGACCGATGCGTTCATGCAACCGCCTCCTGGCGGGTCGAGCGATCCAACTGGCGGCGGACCACCAGATACAGGCCCAGCGACAGCAGCCAACAGATCAAGGCGGTGGCAACGTCATGCGAAAGGAAGTGGGCGCCGCGCAGCTGTTGGCCGATGCCGAACACCAGGCCGCTGCCGAGGCCGATCCACAGCCCGGCCCAACGCCAGGCGGGGCGCCACAGCAGCGCGAAGAAGTACAGGCACATCCATGCGTATCCCGCGCTTGCGTGGCCGGCGGGGAAGCAGGCGCGGGCGGCCATGCCGGTCGGGCGGCTGCTGAGAAGACCGACGAACGGATCGTGTCCGCCATAGCGCAGCAGATCCCACGGGCAGTCCATCGGCACCAGCGACTTCAGCAGCGAGATCAGCCCGGTGCCGAGTGCCACGGCCACCACCACATACAGCAGCGCCCAACGCAGCGTGCGATCGCGGCCGCGGCGCCAGTGGTGGAAGCACAGCAGCATCGCCACCAGTGCCGCAGCGGTGCTCAGCCACTTGCCGGCCTTGTGCACCACCGAACGCGTCAGCCATGCATCCTGCAGCGCCCAGCGGCCGCCTTCCAGCCGGAACAGATGGTCGGCCAGCCACTGGTCGCCACCCAGGCCCATCAGCACGGTGAACACCGCAACGCCGATGACAGAAGGCAGCCAAAGATGGGTAACGGCAAAACGCGACGCCAGCAGCGAGGGCGCAAAGGAGACTGCCGGGACAAGAGGGCGAGCGGGCATGCAGGGAAGGGGCCGTTACGGGAATCCGCGGCCATGCTCGTCACTGGCATGTCGGAGAAGGGTCGTACACGCGTTTGCGCCGGGTTAATCGGTGCCCGGCGCGCATCATCGTTCAGTCTTCTTCGTCGTTGGCGCCTGCACGCTCGGCATGGCAGGCCGCATCCCAGGCGGTGCCCGGAAGCAACTGCCAACGATTGCGATTGGCAACACCGATCTCGATGACCTGGGCCGGATCGACACAGGGGCTCATGGCCTTGTCCAGTACCAGCAGCCAGCGCTTGTCCGGCGCCTCGGCCAACCATGGACCGGCGTCGTGCCACTGCTCTGCCCACGGCCGCTTGAAGCCGAACTCGCGCACCGGCCGGTCGGCCTGCAGCAGGTTCTGTTCGCGCCAGGCCACCAGCGCCAGTTCCGCATCGGGGCCGATCCGTGTGCCCACCCGGCGCATCACCGCCGACGCCGAGGCGTAGGGGTCCAGCGCCGGTATCAGCACCAGTCCGTACAGCATCCACAGCAGGCCGTGGGTGAGCAGTACCAGCGTGGCCGCGCGTCGTATCCGCAGCCACACCGCCAGCGTCGCCACGGCGATGGCGAAGGTCAGCAGGCCATCTCCGAACACGGGCAGCAGGGTGTCGGGCATCGCCCGCCGTGCCAGCTGCGCCTGCGCCCAGGGGCTGTCGGTCAGCATCATCACGCCAAGCGCGCCGGTGGCCAGCATCAGCAGCAGGCTGTAGCCGAACAGATAGCGACGCACGCACAGGCGACGCAGCAGGCCGGGCAACAGCGGCGCCACCGCCAGTGCCATCGCCGGCAGCATCGGCAGCACGTACACCTCGCGCTTGCCCGGGCTGGCAGTGAAGAACAGCAGGACCAGCGCGGCCCAGCCCAGCAGCAGCCACTGGCGCTGGTCGCCGCGACGCAGCCGGCGCCACCACGGTTTGACCATCAGCGGCAGCAGCAGCGCACCCGGCAGCCACAGCGTGGCGATCACCTGCAGGTAGTACCAGACCGGCTGGCGATGGTGCCAGGCGTTGGCATAGCGGGTGCCGGTCTGCTTGAACAACAGTTCGTGGGCGTACGACTGCAGTGATGCACTGGGTTCATGCAGCAGCGCCCAGCCCAGCGGTGCCAGCCACACCGCCGTGCCCARCAGGAAGGCCGGAATCAGCCACAGCAGGCTGGCGGGGTGGGGGCCGTCCACCGGCCGGCCGCGACGGCGCTGGTACAGCCGCCAGCCCAGCCAGGGCAGCACCATCAGCAAGGGCAGGAAGCCCACCCCCTTGGTCACCGTGCCGACGCCGGCGGCGAAGCCGGCCAGCCACAGGGCCGGCAGGTTGCGGCGCTCGCAGAGGTGGCGCAGCAGGCCCCACAGGGCCAGCGTGGTCATGCCCACCAGCACCATGTCGATCTGCGCGCGCTTGGCCATCAGGCCGAACTGCAGGGTGCAGAACAGTGCGCCAAGCGCGTACAACGAATGCCGTGGCGACCATAGCCGGCGTGCCAGGTCGGACACCAGCCACAGGCTGAGCAGCGCGGCCAGCAGCGACGGCAGCAGGAACGACCACTGCCAGCTGCCGACCACCTGGTGGGCGGCGGCCTGCAGCCACATGAACACCGGCGGCTTCTCGGCGTACAGCTCGCTGCCCCGGTGTGGCAGCAGCCACTCGCCGCTCTCCACCATGGCACGTGCGGCCAGCACGAAGCGTGGTTCGTCCGGTGGCTGCGGCTGGCGCATGCCAAGCCCGGCCGCCAGCGCCATCACGATCAACAACCACAGCAGCGGCAGGTGCCAACGGCGGGRCAGGGCAACGGGCACGGCAGGCTCCGGGAGCAAAACGGCCATTCTGATGAGGGGCACGTGGGAAAGCCGTCGGAGCGGCCGGCATGGCGACCGCATTCCGACATCCGCAGCGCTACCATGGCATGAACTTCCGTGGATGTTTCGTGCATGCGCCTGTTGGTGATCGAGGACAACCGCCAGTTGGTGGCCAACCTGTTCGACTATTTCGAGTCGCGCGGGCATGTGCTCGACGTGGCCCCGGATGGCATCACCGGCCTGCACCTKGCCGGCAGCCACCCGTATGACGCGGTGATCCTGGACTGGATGCTGCCGCGCATGGAAGGCCCGGAGGTGCTGCGGCGGCTGCGCTCCGAGCAYGCCTCGGAAGTGCCGGTGATCATGCTGACCGCACGCGACGAACTGCCGGACAAGATCGCCGGCTTCCGGGCCGGCGCAGATGATTACCTGACCAAGCCATTCGCACTGCCGGAACTGGAAGTGCGCCTGGAGGCGCTGCTGCTGCGCGCGCAGGGTCGCAATCCGCGCAAGCGCCTGCAGGTGGGCGACCTGGTGCTGGACCTGGCCAGCCTGGAGGCGCAGCGCGCCGGCCAGGTGCTGCACCTGTACCCGGCCTGCCGCAAGCTGCTGGAAGTACTGATGCGCGCCAGCCCGGGTGCGGTCACCCGGCAGCAGCTGGAATTCGCCCTGTGGGGTGACGAACCACCGGACGGTGACCTGCTGCGCTCGCATGTGTACGAACTGCGCCGCAGCGTGGACGGCCCCTTTGCCGACAAGCTGATCCACACCCTGCCACGGGTGGGCTACCGGCTGGCGTCCACCGCAGGCGCGGACGCACGGAACGATGACGATGGCGCGTAAGCCCGGGCCGCTGTATCGGCGGGTGGTGTGGTGGCTGCTGGGCTACCTGGCGCTGATTTCGCTGGCGGTGTTCAGTGTGGGCAACTACGTGCACGAACACGCCGAGCACGCGGCGTGGCGCGCGCTGCTCAATTCCGAACTGGACAGCATCGTCGAGCACACCGAGCACGAGCCGCACTATCGCTGGCAGGACTCGGACACGCTGAGCCTGTTCCGCTTCAATGAAGCCAACATGCCCGCCAGCCTGCGCACCCTGCATCCGGGGTTGCATGACGGGGTGATGATCGGCGAGCGCGAGACGGCGGTGATGGTGCGCGATACCGGCTCGATGGGGCGGGTTGCGCTGGCCCTGGACATCTCCGATTTCCACGATCTTGAACAATTCGCAACGCGCTGGGTGATGCTGGCCGGCATCATCATGATCTTCGTCACCGTGTTGATGGCCTCCTTCGGCATGGAGCGCATGGTGCGCCCCTTGAGCCTGCTGGCCCAGCACATCGGTGCACTGCGGCCCGGCGTGCAGGGCCAGCGCATTGACGTCGATCCGCGCGGCAGTTCCGAGCTGCACACCATCGCCGATGCGCTGAACGATTACCTTGATCGCAACGAGCAGTTCGTCGAGCGCGAGCGGGTGTTCATCAGTACCGCAAGCCATGAACTGCGCACGCCGATCGCAGTGATGACCGGTGCCGCCGAACTGGCGCTGGAGCAGCCCGGCCTGCCTGAGCGCGCACGACAGCAGATGCAGCGTGTGCTGCGTACCGCGCAGGGCGTTGAGCAGCTGATCGAGCTGTTGCTGGTGCTGGCGCGTGATCCCGCTCGCCTGGCTGCCCGTGCCGAGCGCATCGCGCTGGACCAGCTGCTGCCGGAGATCGTCGACGACCATCGCCACCTGCTGGGCGACAAGGACCTGAGCATCGGCATCCAGGCCGCGCCGGTCGACATCGTCGCGCCGCTGGCGGTGGTGCAGGCAGCGATCGGCAACCTGCTGCGCAATGCCATCGAGAACAGCGGCCGCGGTCATATCGAGCTGCGCCTGACCTCGGCAGCGGTGTTGACCCTGCAGGACCCCGGCCATGGCATGAGCCCGGAGGAGATCGCAGCGATCCACGCGCGGATGGCCCGCGGTGAGCGCGGCGACCGCGGCGGCATCGGCCTGGAACTGATCGCGCGGCTGTGCGAGCACCTGGGCTGGACCCTGCAGCTGCAGCCCTGCCAGCCGCGCGGCACCCTGGCCTCGCTCGACTTTGGTACATCGCGGCCAGGCTGACCTGTCCGTCGACCAAGGTCGACGCCTACCAGGCAATGGCCGCGTGCGTTCCGGTAGGTGCCAACCTTGCTTGGCACGCTGGCCGCGTCACCGCC
Source organism: Stenotrophomonas sp. 05L44_2 (assembly GCF_056665995.1). Lineage (NCBI taxonomy): Bacteria > Pseudomonadati > Pseudomonadota > Gammaproteobacteria > Lysobacterales > Lysobacteraceae > Stenotrophomonas > Stenotrophomonas sp. 05L44_2. Next base: position 1,090 of record NZ_JBFTNR010000066.1, on the reverse strand, counting down.
CCGTTGGCCGCGCCACGTGCTGGTCGATCAGGATCACGTTGCCATCGGGATCGGTCAGCTGCAGATAGGCCGGACCTTCGCCATCGGGATCGGCACGCGCCGTGAGCGCGATGCCCTTGGCGTCCAGCTCGGCCTGCACCTCACGCACGTCCTGGAAGGACGCCAGTTCCTGCTTGTGCTGGTCCCAGCCGGGATTGAAGGTGAGCAGGTTGCCCTCGAACATGCCCTGGAACAGGCCGACCACGATGCCGTTGTTGCGCAGTACCAACCAGTTCTGCGCCGCATCACCACCGGTCACCGAGAACCCCAGCGCTTCGTAGAACGCACGTGAGGTGGCCAGGTCCTTCACCGCCAGGCTGACTGAAAAAGCGCCGAGTTGCATGGGGCAGGCTCCAGTAGGGAATGCAGCGATTCTCGGCAGGCCGACGCGCTGCCGCAAGCAGCGCAGCATGACCCTGCGTGAAGACTATGTTAATTTCGACCCGCGCCGCTTATGCGGCGCTTTTCTTTTCCGCTCTTTCGATCGACAGAGGATCCCATGCCGACCGAACCCGCTACTGCCCTGATCAGCAACGACATCGTTGGCCTTGGTCTGATCGCCGCCACCCTTGCCCTGATCTTCTGGGCCGCCAGTGGCCCGACGCCCCTGCTGAAGAAGATCTTCGCCTGGGTGCCTGCACTGCTGCTGTGCTATTTCATCCCCGCCATCTACAACACCGCCGGTGTCATCGATGGCCACAACACCTCGCTGTACAACCCGGTCGCCCGCGATGTGCTGTTGCCGGCGGCGCTGGTCCTGCTGACCCTGTCGATCGACCTGAAGGGCATCGCCAAGCTGGGGCCGAAGCTGCTGCTGGTGTTCTGCGCCGGCACCGCCGGCATCATGCTCGGCGCCATCGTCTCCTTCCAGGTGATGAAGCTGATCCATCCGGAAACCGTGGCTGGCGACACCTGGGCCGGGATGGCCGCGTTGGCCGGCAGCTGGATCGGCGGTGGCGCCAACATGGTCGCCATGCGCGAAGTGTTCGGCACCGATGCCACCACCTTCGGCCAGTTCGCGGTGGTCGACGTGGCCTGCGCCAGCCTGTGG
>NZ_JBFTNR010000065.1:0-15681 GCF_056665995.1 Stenotrophomonas sp. 05L44_2 | reverse complement strand
TGGCGGTGCACCCAACATGGGTTCGGATGCACGCGGCCGCCGCCACGCCAGCGACGCCTGGATCAAGGCCGGCCAGCAGGCCGCGCGGCCCGGCGAGATGCCACGCGGGCGCAAACTGGTGGTGCAGATGGTGGAAACCTTCCGCGAGCACATGGCGCCGGCCTTCGTCGACCGCCTCGATGCCTGGGACCTGGCCGAGCGCGCGAGCATGCCGCTGCCGCCGGTGATGATCTACGGCGACGACGTCAGYCATKTGCTSACCGARGAAGGCATCGCCAACCTGCTGCTATGCCGCAGCCCGGAAGAGCGCGAGCAGGCGATCCGCGGCGTGGCCGGCTATACCGCCGTGGGCAGGGGACGGGACCGCGCCATGGTGGAAAACCTGCGCGACCGCGGAGTGATCCGCCGCCCGGACGATCTCGGCATCAACGTGCGCGATGCCAGCCGCGATCTTCTTGCCGCGCGTTCGGTGAAAGACCTGGTGCGCTGGTCCGGCGGTCTGTACGACCCGCCCAAGCGCTTCCGCAACTGGTAAGGGCCACGCCATGGAAACCCTCGACTATCGATTCGCCGGCACGACGCCCGTGCGCTTCCCCACCGATGCGGTGCTGGTGGGCGTACTGGCCTCGGGCAACCTGGAAATCCTGCTGGAACCGGCCGACCTGGACGGTGCGATGACCGTGCGCATCATCACCGCTGCACGTGGCTTCGGCACGGTATGGCAGGCGGTGATCGCCGACTTCGCCCAGCGTCATCCCCTGCGCGATGTACGCGTGTCGATCAACGATGCCGGCGCTACACCGGCGGTGGTCAGCCTGCGCCTGGACCAGGCCGTCGAGACCCTGCTTGCCGGAGGCCAGCCATGACGCTCGCACAGCGCACCAGCTATTACGAAGCTGATGCCCGCGCGCGCATCGCCGGGCTGCTTGATGCAGGATCGTTCCGCGAATTTCTCGGCCCAGCCCAGCGCGCCATCAGCCCGCATCTGGCGCAGCTGGACCAGCCGGCCGCGTTCGACGATGGCATCGTCGTCGGCGAGGGACGCCTGCACGGCAAGCACGTGCTGGTAGCCGCACAGCAGGGTGAATTCATGGGCGGCGGCGTGGGTGAGGTGCATGGCGCCAAGTTGACCGGCCTGCTGCGCCGCGCGGCGGACACCCATCCCGATGGCGTGCTGCTGCTGCTCGATACCGGCGGTGTGCGCCTGCATGAAGCCAATGCGGGATTGATCGCCATTTCAGAAATCATGCGCGCCACGCTCGGCGCGCGGGCGGCCGGGGTACCGGTGGTGGCACTGATTGGCAGTGGCAACGGCGCCTTCGGTGGCATGGGTATCGTCGCCCGCTGCTGCAGCACGGTGATCATGTCCGAAGAAGGACGGCTGTCGCTGTCAGGCCCCGAAGTGATCGAGACCGTGCGCGGCGTGGAGGAATTCGATTCGCGCGACCGCGCATTGGTGTGGCGGGTGACCGGTGGCAAGCACCGCTACCTGATCGACCAGGCGCAGGTGCTGGTGCCCGATGCGATCAGCGCGTTCGCCGAGGCCGCCTCGGATGCGCTGCAGCCCGACACCGCCAGCGCCGACCCCGACGCGGCACTGGCAGCGCTGCAGGCACGCCACGCCGCGTTGAAGGCGCGCGTACAGGCGTGGGGYGACTGCAACGATGGCCTGCAGATCTGGGTACGCCAGGGCATTGCCGACCCGGAACGTCTGGCGCTGCTGGAAACCGATGCCTTCCTTGCCGCCACTGCGCACCGGAGCCTGCCATGAGCCTGCCATTGAATTCGCTGCTGGACGCACTGTTCCCGCGTGGCCATACGATCGCGGTGAACGATTCGGTACTGACCGGCACAGCGACCACCGACGACGGTGAGGTGACGGTGATCGGCACCACCGACAGGATCGAAGTCGGTGTGGACCACGCGCTGGTGCTGGCCGACACCGTGCTGGCCAGCACCGCTGCTCATCCGCAGCGTCCCATCGTGATGCTGGTCGATACCGCCGGCCAGCGGCTGGCGCGCCGCGATGAGCTGCTGGGCATCAACGGCTACTTCGCCCACCTCGCACAGACCCTGGACCTGGCCCGCCGCCGTGGCGCGCGCCTGGTCACGCTGGTCTACGGCGAATCGGTCAGCGGCGGCTTCCTGTCGTTCGGGCTGATGGCCGACCTCATCCATGCCCTGCCCGATGCGCAGGTGCGGGTGATGGATCTGCGCGCGATGGCACGGGTGACCAAGCAACCGTTGGAAAAACTGCAGGCGCTCAGCCTGACCTCGCCGGTGTTCGCACCGGGCGTGGAGAACTACGTGGCGATGGGCGCAGTGCAATCGCTGTGGGATGGCGATCTGGCGCATCACCTGCTTGAAGCACTGCGTGCAGCCGTCGACGGTGACCATCGCGCTGCACTGGGCGCCGAACGGGGTGGCCGTACGCTGGCTGCGCAGGTAGCCACTGCTGTGAGCCAGGGCAATGCCTGAGCGGCCCGCCCGGCACACGCTGGTCTGGCTGTCGGCCGATGCCGATTGGCGGGCCGACCTGCCCGCGCACGAGCCGCGTCTTGCCGCCTGGTTCGCGCAGGGCTTCCCTGCAGTGGTGGCGCGTCGTGCCGCGGATGATGCCGATACGCGCCTGCGATTGGGCGTTCCGTTGCCACCGGCCGAAGGCAAGCAGCGCCTGTCGTTGCGCGTACCGCTGTGCGACGTCGCGCACATGCGCGCTCCGCCGGCGTTGAGCGAGCTGCTGGCAGCAGGCGACGCAGGTGTTCCACAGCCGTGGCAGGAATCACTCCACGACCTGCAGGCACTGGCGCCGGCCCGTGTGTTCGGCGCCTTCGCCTGGCAATGGCTGACCGCCCTGCCCTATGTACATGAGCGTTCGGACATCGACCTGCTGTGGCAGGTGACCGATGCCGCGCAGGCCGAGGCGCTGATCGCGCAGTTGCTGGCATGGCAGACCCGCCATCCGCATCGCCTTGATGGCGAGCTGTGCCTGCCCGATGGTGGCGCAGTGAACTGGCGCGAACTTGCCGGCCGCAGTCGCCAGGTACTGGTGAAACGCCTTGATGGAGCCGCATTGGAAGCGCGTGATGCACTGTTCGCCACGCGCGAGGCGATCGCATGATCGCCGCCCCGAAGCCGTTGCCGTCACGCGACGCGGTGGTCGACAGCGCACGCCTGGGACGGCTGGCCATTGCCAGCCTGCACGCCGAGCTGGCGTGCGCCCCGAAGCCGGGCCTGGTCACACCGTTCGACAGCGGCAGCCATGACGACATGGATGCCGGCACTTTCCTGCGCAGTCTTTTCGCCCTGCGCCACTACTTCACGGCGGTGGCCAGGGCCGGTGCCGCGGGCGCCCCCTTCACGGTGCTGCGCGATCACGGTATTGCCGCTGAAGCGGCCATGCTGGTCGCCACCGCCGGCATCAACACCCATCGCGGTGCGATCTTCAGCCTTGGCCTGCTGGTGGCCGCCGCCGCTGAGCGCAGGCGCGTGCATGGCCATGCCGTGTCGGGCGCGCAGGTGTGCCTGGCAGTTCAGCAGTGGAATGACGCACTCATCGCTGCGCCGCTGGACCCGCACAGCCCGGGACAGCGCGCACGTGCGCGTCATGGGGTCTGCGGCGTACGCGAACAGGCTGCCGCCGGCTACCCGGTGCTGCGCGAGCTGGCCCTGCCTGCCCTGCGCCATGCGCTGGACAGCGGCCTGCCGCGCGACGCCGCGTTGTGCCAGACGCTGATGCAGCTGGTGGCACAGGTGGACGATCTGAACCTGCTGCATCGCGGCGGTACCGAGGGCCTGCGCTGGGCGCAACAACAAGCGGCCACATTCCTTTCCGCCGGTGGCGCCTTCGCGCCGGACTGGCGCGTGCGCCTGCAGTCCATCGGCGATGCGTTCGTGAGGCGTCGGCTCAGCCCGGGTGGCAGTGCCGATCTGCTGGCCTGCGCCTGGTTCCTGCTGCAGCAGGAGGGCGCATGAGCCTGGCCCTGCTCTGCCCCGGACAGGGTGCGCAGCATCCGGCGATGTTCGACCATGTGCGCGGCATGGCCGCTGCACGCGCGGTACTGGATGCGGCGAGCGACGCGCTGGGGCGCGATGTGTTCGCGGCCGCGGCCGCCGACGACCGCTTCGACAACGCACAGGCGCAGCCGCTGCTGTGCGCCGCCAGCATCGCGCACTGGCATGCCCTGCGCGGCGCCGTGCCGGACCCGATCGTGGTGGCCGGGTACAGCATCGGCGAACTGGCGGCACATGCCATCGCCGATAGTTTCGACGTGACCACCTGCCTGTCCCTGTCGGCGCAGCGTGCACGATTCATGGACGCCGTCAGTCCGGTCGATGCCGGAATGCAGGCGATGCTGGGGCTGGATCGACAGACGGTGCAGACATTGTGCGAAATCCACGGCACGCACGTGGCGATTGCCAACGGCACAGATCATTTCATCGTTGGCGGCACGCTGCCGGCACTGCGTGCGCTGGCCGCTGCCGCGCACGCACAGGGTGCCGAGGTGCGCGTGCTGCCGGTACATGTGCCGGCGCATACGCCACTGCTGTCGGCGGCGGTCGCACCGTTCGCCGCCGCACTGCAGGCCACCACGTTGCACGCGCCGCGCCTGCCGCTGCTGGCCGGCATCGACGCACGGCCGGTGCGCGACACCGCAGCGGTGGTGCACACGCTGTCCGCGCAGCTGGCACAGACCATCGAATGGGCACAGGTGATGCGCCAGGCCTTCGAGCGCGGCGCACGGGTGTTCCTGCAGCTGGGCCCGGGCAACGCACTGGCACGCATGATCGCGCCGGCCTATCCGTGYTGCGAGGTACGCGCGATCGAGGAATTCCAGAGCCTGGACGGCGCGGCGGCGTGGGTCCGCAGCGCGCTGCAGCGGCTTCAATAACGGGTTTGAGCAGTACGTAACGCGCAGTACGTAACAGGCCATACCCCGGGATGGCGGGCTTCCATCCGTGCAACACGCGAATCAGGTGTCTGGGAGGGCGCATGACTCCACAAATTGCAACGATCATCGGTCTGGTGATCATGTTCATCGTCGCCACCGCGATGCCGATCAACATGGGCGCCGTCGCCTTCGCACTGGCCTTCATCGTCGGCGGGCTCTGGGTCGACATGGGGGGCAAGGAGGTTCTCGCCGGCTTCCCGGGCGACCTGTTCCTGACCCTGGTCGGCATCACCTACCTGTTCGCGATTGCGCAGAAGAACGGCACCATCGACCTGCTGGTGCACTGGGCGGTGAAAGCGGTACGCGGCCATATCGTGGCCATCCCGTGGGTGATGTTCGTGATCACCGCCGTGCTGACCGCCTTCGGCGCGCTGGGCCCGGCCGCGGTTGCGATCATCGGCCCGGTCGCGCTGCGCTTTGCCAAGCAGTACAACATCAATCCGTTGATGATGGGCCTGCTGGTGATCCATGGCGCGCAGGCGGGTGGCTTCTCGCCGATCAGCGTGTACGGCAGCATCACCAATGGCGTGGTGCAGAAGGCAGGCCTGGAAGTCACCGAAATGGCGGTGTTCCTGACCAGCCTCGGCTTCAACTTCATGATGGCCACGATCTGCTTCTTCGCCTTCGGAGGCATCGCGCTGCTGCGTCGCGGTTCGATCACTGCTGCGGGCACGGTGGGCAGCGCGGAGCTGGCGATGGCCGGTGGCCCGCAGGCTTCGTCGCGGCAGTTCGCCATCGAAGGCCACGGTGCGCTGGTCGCAGCCGGTGGTGGCACCCTGTCCAACGATCCGGTGGCACTGGATGCGGTGGGCCTGACCCGCGAGCGCTTGTTCACCCTGATCGGCCTGCTCGGCCTGGGTGTGGCCGCGCTGATCTACAACCTCAACGTCGGCCTGGTTTCGATCACCGTTGCAGTGGTGCTGGCCCTGCYGTGTGCCGTGGACTTCATCGGCCACGGCGTCTCCAGCATCGGCATCCCGCTGCTGGGCGCGCTGCTGGTCTGCTACGTGGGCGGCATCGTCTCCGCATTCGCCTCGTCGGCGGCGGTGCTGGGTGCCACCATTCCGCTGGCCGTGCCGTTCCTTATGCAGGGTCATCTCAGTGCCGCTGGCGTGATATGCGCGCTGGCGGTGTCCTCCACCATCGTCGATGTCAGTCCGTTCTCGACCAACGGCGCACTGGTGGTGGCCTCGGCCGGGGGTTCATGGGTTGCCGGCCAGCGGCCGGCACTACCTGGCGTTACACTTTCCGCATGGCCATCGCTCCCGCTCCGCGTCCTCCGAAGAAGCGCGCCCCTCTGTATGAGGAGGTGGCCGAACACGTGCGCGAGCGGATCTACGACTACCGCCTGCCGCCGGGCGAGTGGATCGACGAACCGGCGCTGTGCGAGGAACTGGCCATCAGTCGTACGCCCCTGCGCGAAGCGCTGAAGCTGCTCGCCGCCGAAGGCCTGGTGCAGATCGATGCCGGCCGCGGCGCACGGGTAACCCGGCTTACCCTGGAAGACCTCAACCAGCTGTTCCCGGTGATGGCGATGCTGGAAGGCCGATGTGCGCATGAAGCGGTCAAGCACATCGACGACGCAGGCGTGCAGCAGCTGGAAGACCTGCACGCGGCGATGGAAGCGGCGGCCGCCGAGGGCAACATCGCCGAGTACTACCGCAACAACTACCTCATCCATGAGACGGTGCAGCATTACGCCGGCAACCCGTGGCTGATCCGCATCACCCACGACCTGCACCGCATCCTGAAGATGCATCGCGGCCGCCAGCTGCTGGCGCCGGGCCGCACCGCGCAGTCGCTGGCCGAACACCGCGAACTGATGGACTGCTTCCGCCAGCGCGATGCTGCAGCCGCCGAACGCACGATGGAACGCCACCTGCTCAGCCAGGGCCAGGCCTTGGCTGCGTATGTGGCCAGCGGCGGATTGTTGAACGTGCCTGCGCCATTGCCGACCGAAGGCGGAAGCTGAGTTCATGGGGTTGCCGGCCAGCGGCCGGCACTACCCCGGCGAGGCCCGGTCACGGTAGTGCCGGCCCCTGGCCGGCAACCTCGATAGGTCACGTCCGGGTAGTGCCGGCCGCTGGCCGGCAACCTGGAATCTCTCCTCAATCGCCGCCGCCGCAGCCGCCTCCGTCACCACCCCCACCGCTGTCGCCGCTGCCGCAGTCCGAGCTGCTGTAGCTGTGGCTGCTGTGGCTGTCGCCGGAGGAACCACCAGAAGAATCATAGGCGCCACCGCCAGTGCCATCGCCCCGCGCGGGCGAACCATCGGCGGTGGCCATCGCCATGCACACGATCGCGCCGACGAGTGGCAGCAGCCACACCACCAGCAGCTGCCCGGCGCGACTGCTGACGGGAAGGTCATCGCGGCCCAGCACCACGAAGCTGGCCACCAGGTTCAGCCCCAGCACCAGGGCAATCAGGACGAGGGTCACAGCCAGCATGGCGCAGCTCCTTGCGACGGGTTCGGGCCCGCAGACGATACCACCGCCGCCGGTTCGCCCTGCCTGTCATGAAGATGGGACAATGTAGGGCGCGCCGGCCTGCCCTCGGGGCCGCCGGCCCCCCTGCACCACACGGAAGAAGAAGAACAACAACATGCTGAAAGTCATTTTCGATACCGACCCGGGCGTCGACGACGCGCTGGCGCTGCTGTACCTGCACAAGCACCCGCAGATCGACCTGATCGGCGTCACCACCACCTTCGGCAATGCCTCGGTGGAGTCGACCACCCACAACGCGCTGTACCTGAAGCAGGCCTGGGGCCTGTCCGCGCCGGTCGCGCGCGGCGCCGACGGCCCGCTGCAGCCCGAAGCCACCCCGGAAGCCTGGCCGGTACACATCCATGGCCACAACGGCCTGGGCAACCACCCGGTGCCGGAAGCGCTGGACGCAACCGCCGACAGCCGTCCTGCGCACCAGCTGATCATCGACCTGGTGCGCGCCCATCCGGGTGAAGTGACCCTGGTGGCGGTCGGCCGCATGACCAACCTGGCGCTGGCCCTGCAGCAGGCCCCGGACATCGCCGGCCTGGTGCGTGGCGTGGTACTGATGGGCGGTGCGTTCCACGTCAACGGCAACATCACCCCGGCGGCCGAGGCCAACATCTGGGGCGATGCGGAAGCGGCCGACATCGTGTTCACCGCCCACTGGCCGGTCACCGCGATCGGCCTGGACGTGACCACCCGCGTCGAGATGAACCGCGACGGCCTGGACAAGCTGGCCGCGATCGGCGGCGCCGATGCCGAACTGGTCCGCGCCCTGTCGCAGGACTACGTCGACTTCTATCTGCAGGCCGGCCACAAGGGCATGGTCGTGCACGACTGCTGCGCCTGCATCGCCCTGACCCGCCCGGAGCTGTTCCAGTTCGAGCGCGCCAGCGTGCGTGTGGCCACCGACGGCGTCGCCCGTGGCATGACCATTCCCAAGCCGGAAGGCATGGGTTTCGGCCCCAGCGTGTGGGACGGCCATGTCCTGCAGTCCATCGCCATCGGCGTGGATGCGGCCGCGGTGCTGGCCGACATCGAGCAGACCCTGAAGGTCTAAGCGCTCACTGCCCGCCCCGGGACACGGGGCGGGTCTTCGGCACGGTCTCCGGCAGCGTCCACAGCACCGGCAGCACCAGCACCGCCACCAGCGCGATCATCGCCCCCGGTGCCGCCGCCCAGCCGCTGCGTTCCACCCACCATTGCGCCAACCACGGCGTCGCCCCGCCGAACACTGCGGTGGCCATGGTCACCCCCAGCGCCAGACCACTGACCCGGCCCTCGCCGGGGAACTGCTCGGCCGTGGCCGGTGCCGCCACCGCACTGATACCGCCGGCCACACAGGCCAGGCTCACCGCTGCCAGCACGATGCCCAACGGCGCAGCAGAGGCCATCCAGCCGAACATCGACAGCGGCAGCAGCGCCGCCAGCACCGTCAGCCCCAGCAGCAGCGGACGCCGCCCGAAGCGATCGGACAGCGCCCCGCACAGCGGGGTGATCGCGATCACCGCCACCGCCGCAATCGTCGACAGCCACAGCGCATCACCTTCGTCGTGCCCCTGTGCGTGCAGGAATGCTGGCACATAGGTGATGCCCACGTAGTAGGTGATCGAACCCAGTGCGGAAATCGCGAACGTGCGCGCCACCGCACCAGGATGGTTGCGCAGCACGTGCCGCAGCGGCGTAGCCGGAATGCTGCCTTCGCGCCGCTGCCGTTCGAACTCCGGCGATTCGTGCATGCCCGAACGCGCGATCAGGATCACCAGTGCCAGCGCCGCGCCGAAGAAGAACGGGATCCGCCAGCCCCAGCTGTCCAGCTGCGGCGCAGGCAGCAGGGCCACGGTGAGCGCGGAGATCGCCACCGCCAGCAACGCGCCCACTTCGCTGGCCGCCGAGGCCAGCGAGGTGACCAGGCCACGTCGTCGCGCCGGCGCGCTTTCCAGAAGATAGGCGACCACGCCGGTGTATTCGCCGCCCACGGAGAAGGCCATCACGCAGCGCAGGATCAGCAACAGCACGCCAGCAGTCGCACCGGCAGTTGCCGCGGTCGGCAGCAACGCGGTGGCCAGCATGGCCGCGGCCATCAACGCCATCGAAGCCAGCAGCATCCAGCGCCGGCCGAGCCGGTCACCCAGGTGGCCGAAGCACAGCGCACCGAGCGGACGCATCAGGTAGGACACCGCGAACCCGGCCAGGGTGACCAGCATCGCCTCTTCGCCACCGCCGAAGAACACCCGCGACAGCACCGTGGCGAAGTACAGGTACAGGGTGAAGTCGTACCACTCCACCACCGTGGACAGACCGGCCACCCACATCGAGCGCTGCCGTCCTGCGGTCATTGCGTGCTTTCCTTCATGGCCGCAGCGTGTCATGAAGGCGGTGACGATGCAGTAGATCCACGCCATGCGTGGATGGCCTGCCCCGCCAGACTTCAGGCCGGTAACTGCAACAGCGCCTGCAAACCGCCGCCCTCGCGATTGTGCAGCCGTAGAGAACCACCGAGCGATTGCGCCAGCTGCACGGCGATGGCCAGACCGAGCCCGGTACCGCCGGTATCCCGGTTGCGTGAGCTTTCCAGCCGATGGAAGGGCGCCAATACCGCCTGCAGCTGCTCTTCGGGAATACCGGGGCCACGATCGGAAATCCGAATCCACACCCTGCCCACCTCGTCGCGACCGGCATCAATCTCCGCGCTCCCGGCATAGCGCAAAGCGTTGTCGACCAGATTGCCGACCACCCGCCGCAGTGGTTGCGGCCACGTCTGCACGATCAGGCCGCTCGGGGCGCCACCACTGACTGGCTTGCCCACGTCCTGGTAATCGCCGACCACGCTGGACAGGAATGCCGCCAGATCCATTGCCACCGGCTCACCACTGGCCACATGGCTGCTGCGCGCGTACGCCACGCCTTCGCGTACCAGCTGTCCCAGATGGTCCAGGTCGGCCAGCAGCCGTTGCTGGGTGGCGTCTTCAGGCAGCGTTTCCACCCGCAGCTTCATCCGCGTGATCGGCGTCTGCAGATCGTGCGAGATCGCCGCCAGGATCTGCAGGCGTTCACTGACATGACCCCGGATGCGGGCCTGCAGTGCGTTGAGTGCCGTTGCTGCGGTGCCTACCTCCGCGGGACCGTCTTCAGGCAGCGCCGGCCCGTCCTGGCCGGGCTGCAGGTGCTCCATCGCGTGCGACAGCTGTGCCAACGGCCGCATCGCCAGCCGCACCGCCAACCATGCGCACAGCAGCAGCAGCGCCAGCTGCGCCATCAGCACCAGCGGTAACCAGCGTGCCAGTGGCAGGCCGGACGGTGTGACCTCGATGGTCAGCGGCGTGCCGTCGTGCAGGCGCAGCTCCACTTCGAAGCGCTCGGGCATACGCGAGACCTGCCGCGCCTGCAGCGGATATCGATGCCACAGACTGTCATCGATGATGCTGGTGACCTGCCGCGCACGATCAGTCTCCGGCGCAGGGCCGGCCGCGGCCGGGCGCAGCAGATAGCGGTAGGTTCGCCGTTCCAGACGCGGCACCCACGCTTCGCGCTCGCTGGCGGGCAAGCGCTCCAGCAAGGCCACGCTTACGGCCACGTCCTCGTCGAGGTTGCGCAGCATCATGCTGCGGGTGGACTGGTAGCGCTCGTAGAACAGCAGGCCGAACGACAGCGCATGGGCCAGAGTCAGCCCACCCAGCAGCAACAGCAGCAGCCGCGCCGACAGCGTGCGCGGCCACGGCAGGCGGCGCGCCGCGGCGTTCATTCCTCCGGCCCCAGCAACTGCACCGGCACGCTGAACACATAGCCTTCGCTGCGCACGGTCTTGATGTAGGTCGGCTCACGCGCATCGTCGCCCAGGCGCTGGCGCACGCGGCTGACCAGCAGGTCGATCGAGCGGTCGAACAGCTCCGCATCGCGGCCCTGGGTGAGGCTGAGCAGCTGGTCGCGGCTGAGCACACGGTTGGCGTGGTCAAGGAACACGCGCAGCAGCCGGAACTCGGCGCCGCTGAGCGGATAGGCGGTGTCCTGCGCGTCCAGCAGGTGGCGGGCGGTGGTATCCAGGCGCCATTCGCCGAAGGCCAGCTGGCGGCCGGCTTCGCTCACCTGCAGGTTCGGCGGCAGCATCTGCGTGCGGCGGATCACCGCGTTGATGCGTGCCAGCAGTTCGCGCGAGGAGAACGGTTTGGTCACGTAATCATCGGCGCCCATTTCCAGGCCGATGATGCGGTCGGTCTCATCATCGCGGGCGGTCAGCAGCACCACCGGCACGGCGCGGTGCTTGCCGGCCCGCAGGTTGCGGCACAGGCTCAAGCCATCCTCGCCGGGCATCATCACATCCAGCACCACCAGGTCCACTGCATGGGTGTCCATCAGCGCGCGCATCGCGCGGCCACCATCGGCCTGGCTGACGCGCAGGCCGTTGCGCTGCAGGTAGTCGGCCAGCATCTGGCGGATGTCGCTGTCATCGTCGACGACAAGGATGTGCGGTACGTGGTTCATCGTATTCTCGATCGAGGCAGGGGCGAAGCCGCGCAACGCGGCCATGGTAGCGCGGCTCAGGGGCTGGCCAGCAGGCGCTGGATCTCGCTTTCGGTACGCGCATAGTCGCCTTCACCGTAGTGCCGGTAGACCACCCGCCCCTGCCGGTCGATCAGGTACAGCGCGGGCCAGAAACGGTTACCCCACGCGTTCCAGATCCGGTACTGGTTGTCCTGCACCACCGGCCAGGTGATATCCAGCCGGTGGATCGCACGGCGCAGGTTCCCCGGCAGCCCTTCATACGCGAATTCGGGGGTGTGCACGCCGATCACGTGCAGGCCCTGTTCCGCGTATCGGCGATGCCACTGGTGAACGTACGGCGCCACGTTGAGGCAGTTGCTGCAGGTGTAGGTCCAGAATTCGACCAGCACCACCTGCCCGCGCAGCTGCTGCAGGGTCAGCGGCGGGCTGTTGTGCCATGGCCCACCGCCGCTGAATCCCGCAGCGGGTGCGGCCTCGGCAGTCTGTGCACCGGCTTCGGGGCTTGGCCACGCAAGCAGCAGCGCAACGGCGCCGAGCAGGGACAGCAGCAGCGGCACGGTATACGCACGAAGCGTGGCCATTGCTCAGCCCCCCTGCTCGGCCAGCGGCAGCTCGGCCGGCTTCACACCGGCAGCTTCCAGGATGCTGTCGGCCACCTGCGCGGGGTGCGAGAGCAGCGAGACATGGCTGCTGCCGATCGACTGCAGCTGCGCGCCAATGCGCTGCGCGGTGGCGACCTGCAGCTGCGGCGAGAGCATGCGGTCATCGCGGCTGACCACGTACCAGCTCGGCTTGCTGCGCCATGCCGCCGTGGTCACGGCCTCACCCAGCGCACTGGCCTTCAACGGCACCTGCGTGCTGTACAGCAGGGCGGCGGCCTTCTTCATCACGTCGGGTGCGAAATCCTGGGCGATGGCATCGGCCGGCAGGGTCAGGTAACCGTCTTTCTCCTGCAGGCGGGTCAGCCCGGGGCCGACCGGGAAGCCTTCGCCCTGCTGCGCGGAGGACTGGCCGACATCCGGTGCGAACGCGGCCACGTAGACCAGCGCCTGCACCTTGGGATCGTCGCCCGCTTCGGTGATSACSGTGCCGCCCCAGSWGTGGCCGACCAGCACCACCTTGCCGGGCGCGGCAGCGATCGCGCGACGGGTAGCGGCAACGTCATCGGCCAGCGAGGTGAGCGGATTCTGTACCGCCACCGCCGGCAGCTTCCAGGCATGCAGGGTGCCGATGACCTTGTTCCAGCTGGAGCCATCGGCGAAGGCGCCATGCACCAGGATGATGGTGGGCGGCGCGCCGGCATCGGCCTGCACGGCGAAGGCGGGGGTGGCGGCGCCGGCCAGGGCCAGGGCAGCGGCAAGCAGGGTGGTGCGGATCATGGGTGGCACTCCGGTGTTGGGAGTGGCCATTTCCGCGTGCCGGTGTATCGCTGCTGTTTCGCTGTGATGCCGAGTTGTACCGGACTGTAGGGCGGCGGCGGGTTCCTACAGTGGGATACATTCGGCCGCTGGGCATGCCCCGGCGCCATCGGGTGGATATCGTTCCCCGCACGCGGACGCGCAACGCGCCGATGCGCCCCCGATGCGGCGTCTTTGTATCCAACTGTACGAAACCCCTGCCGCAGCCACAGTCGCTGACAAAACCCCGGGCATCGGCACACGTTGCCGATACCTGCGTGGCCCGAAATGGCCTCCATCGACCACCGGCCCGCAGGACACACCCATGATCAGCACCGCCTCCTCCCTCTACACCCCACGCCTGGATGCCGTCGGCCGCTGGCTTTCGCCGCTGGCCCTGCGCGCCCTGCTCGCCTGGGAATTCTTTGAATCCGGCCGCGAGAAGCTGGGCGGCCAGAACTGGTTCGCCGATCTGGAAGGCCGGTTCCCGTTCCCCTTCTCCACCCTGCCCGCCTCGCTCAACTGGCAGCTGGCCACCTGGCTGGAACTGGTGGGCGCGGTGATGCTGCTGCTGGGCCTGGCCACGCGCTCGGTGGCGTACATCTTCTGGGTGCTCACCATCGTGGCCATCGCCGCCGTGCACTGGCCCGACCAGTGGAACGGCCTGGATGAACTCTGGCGGGGCTATGCGATCACCGACCAGGGCTACGGCAACTTCAAGCTGCCGCTGCTGTTCCTGGCCATGCTGCTGCCGCTGATCCTCAACGGTGCCGGATCACTCAGCCTGGACCGTCTGCTTGCCAGCCCGCAACACGCCGCCGCAGACGATGACGGCCTCGGCTGGGGCAGCAGCCTGATCGCGCTGCTGCTACCGGTCGCCGCACTACTGCCTGGCGTCGGCTTCGGCGGTGCCCTGCTCGGCGCCGCGTTGTTGCTGGCCCATGTACTGCGCCGTCGCCGCAGCGCCTGATCCGCTTCCGCCCTCTCCCACTCTTCCTCGCATCGCATTCCGTCGCCTTCCAGCGGCGTCCATCCCGCACGCCCTGCGTGCACATCCCAAGGAGTCATCACCATGTCCGTCTCGACCAATAACACCTCTGCTTCCCGTCTGCCGCGCATCGGCGCCATCGGCATCGCCCTGGCCGGCGGCCTGCTGCTGGCCGGCCAGGCTGCCGCGATCCAGTCGCTGGCGATCAGTGCCGTGGCCATGAGCGCCGCCGCCGARGGCAAGTGCGGTGAAGGCAAGTGCGGCGCCAACAAGGCCACCACCAGCAAGCCCGCCGGCAAGGCCAAGGTAGCCGAGGGCCAGTGCGGCGAAGGCAAGTGCGGCGACGCCTCGTTTGCCCGGACCGACCGTGACCACGACGGAAAGGTGTCGCGTGCCGAGTTCAATGCCGTGGCCGCCAAACGTGCCGCCGAATTCGACCGCATCGACACCGACCACGACGGTTACATCAGCGAGCAGGAAGCGCACGACTACCTGCGCAGCGTCTATACCGCCAATGGCAAGCCGATGCCGAAGGGCCTGTTCTCRCGCGTTGCCGACTGATTGCCCGCACCCGGTGCCGCCCTTGTGGCGGCACCTCATCCCGGAGTACCCACCATGTCCCTGCCTTTGCCTACCGCCAGTGCGGGCCTCGGCCTGCGCCGAGGCCTGATCGATGAACTGCTGGCGATGCCGGCCGATGCCATCGACTTCCTCGAATGCTCGCCGGACAACTGGATCGGCGTCGGCGGTGCACACGGTGCCGCGCTGCGCCAGCTGAGCGAGCGCCACCGCCTGACCTGCCACGGTCTTTCGCTGTCGCTGGGCGGCCCGGACCCACTGGACCGCACGCTGCTGCAACAGACCCGCGCTTTTCTCGACCTGCACCAGGTACAGCTGTACAGCGAACACCTGAGTTACTGCGCCGCCGGGGGCCACCTCTATGACCTGCTGCCGCTGCCGTTCACCGCCGAGGCCGTACGCCACATTGCCGGTCGCATCGCCCAGGTGCAGGACAGCCTGGGGCGTCGTATCGCGGTGGAGAACATCTCCTACTACGCAGTGCCCGCTGCCGACATGAGCGAGATCGAGTTCATCACTGCCGTGCTTGCCGAAGCCGAYTGCGACCTGCTGCTGGACGTCAACAATGTCTWCGTCAACGCCTGCAACAATGGCTACGACGCCTTCGATTTCCTGCGCCGCGTGCCGGCCCACCGCGTGGCCTCCCTGCATGTGGCTGGCCACTTCGACGAGGACGACGGCTTCAAGATCGACACCCACGGCGCGCCGGTGAAGGGTGTGGTCTGGGCCCTGCTACGCCAGGCCTATGCGCACGTAGGCGTGCGCCCCACTCT
>NZ_JBFTNR010000064.1:0-15669 GCF_056665995.1 Stenotrophomonas sp. 05L44_2 | reverse complement strand
GTGCTGGACCTGGCCAATGGCCGCAATACGGTTCTGGCCAGCCTGCCGCTGGCCGATCGCGTGCCGGTACAYGGTGTGCCGGAAGGCCCGCGGGGTTACGACTGGCGCTCCACCGATCYGGCCACCCTGGTCTATGCCGAAGCGCTGGACAAGGGCGACTGGAAGGTGAGCGTGCCGCATCGCGATCGCGTGCTGATGCTGAAGGCCCCGTTCACCGGCAAGCCGGTGGAAATCGCCCGCACTGCACAGCGCTTCGAGGGATTTGCGTGGTCGGCCGACCCGGCCGTGTCGTTCCAGTTCGAGAACGACGAGAACCGTCACTGGATGCAGGCCCGCATCGTGGATGTGGACCAGCCGAAGAAGGAAGGTCGCCTGCTGTGGGACATGTCCAGCGATGAGCTGTACGGCAACCCGGGCAACCTGGTGTTCAAGCGCCTGCCCAGCGGTGCGCCGGTGGTGCGCCAGGAGGGCAACACCGTGTTCCTGCGCGGGCAGGGGGCGTCGCCGCAGGGCGACCGTCCGTTCCTGGATGCGCTCGATCTGGCTACGTTGAAAACCGAACGCCTGTTCCGCAGTGATGCCGATGCGTACGAGCAGTTCCTGGGGTTCAGCAACACGCCGGGTCGCTTCCTGACCTGGCACCAGTCGGTGATGGACCCGCCGAACGCATTCGTGCGTCTGCTCGGTGAGCGCATCAACGATGCCAAGGCCGGCGAGGCACAGTTCCAGTCCAAGCCTGCTGCGTTGACCAAGCTGGTCGACCCGAGCCCGGAAGTGCGGCAGATACAGAAGCGCCTGGTGACCTACAAGCGCGCCGATGGCGTGGACCTGTCGTTCACCCTGTACACGCCGCCGGGCTACAAGGAAGGCCAGCGCGTGCCGGCGATCCTGTATGCCTACCCGGCCGACTTCGCCAATGCCGCACAGGCCGGGCAGGTCTCCGGTTCGCAGCAGACGTTCACCCGTCTGCAGCCGTACCGCCTGATGCTGCTGGCCGGCTACGCGATCATCGACAACGCCTCGTTCCCGATCGTGGGTGACCCGAAGAACGCCTACGACACCTATCTGGAACAGCTGGAAGCCGACGCCAAGGCGGCGGTGGACAAGGCCGTGGAGCTGGGCGTGGTCGACCGCAACCGTATCGGCGTGACCGGCCACAGCCATGGTGGCCTGATGACCGCCAACCTGATCGCCCACACCAACCTGTTCAAGGCCGGCGTGGCGACCAGTGGCTCGTACAACAAGACCTTCACCCCGTTCGGCTTCCAGAACGAGCGTCGCTCGGTATGGCAGGCGCAGGATGTGTACCTGAAGGCCTCGCCGTTCTTCTACGCCGACAAGATCAAGCTGCCGCTGCTGCTGGTCCACGGCGAGGACGACGCCAACCCGGGCACCGAGCCGTTCCAGTCGCGCAAGCTGTACCAGGCGATCCGCGGCAATGGTGGTACCACCCGCCTGGTGATGCTGCCCAACGAGCCGCACTGGTACACCGCGCTGGAATCGAACGAGCAGCTGGTGTCGGAAATGCTCAACTGGTTCGACACCTACGTGAAGAACGCGAAGTAATCCGGCAAGGCCGCCCTCCGGGGCGGCCTTTCTGGTTCAGGCGTCCAGTAGCACCGAGCCATGCCCGGTTGTGATGCACGAAGGCTGCATGTGCCACAGAATCCGCTTTCCAAGGAGCGTCATGAAGGCCTGGTTTCTCGTCGTCGTAGCCCTGTGTCCGGCCGCTATGGCTGCTGCAGCCGATGGGCCCATGCGCATCGACGTGGCCTACGATTGGTCCGGTTGGGGAGGTGTTTCAGAGCACTGGCTTATCGAGCGCGATGTACGTGGAATCACCACGCGTGTTCGTGTCACAGATTCGGCGGGAAGCCAGGAATTGCCCAAGCAGATATTGCCGGCTGCTGCGGTCGAAGCGTTCGAAGCGTTCGAAGCGGCTATTGATGCTGCCCCGCTGTCCAAGGAGGCCACGATCAGTCTGATTGCGGGCCGCCTTGATCGCGCTGAGATGCTGGAGTTGGATCCGAAACTGCGGTCAATGCCGCCGGCATCGTGCACATTCGCCGATCAGCAGGCGTGGGCCCGTCGGACGTTGACTGTCAAGGGGCTGCACCAGCGGGTGCAGCAGCACTTCAGGGGGGACGCGGTGGCGTGGACTGACGATTATCCGGTGATGTCGGTCACGGTGAAGCGCCAGGGCAAGCCTGACGTGGTGTTTCTGTCGAGATCGCAGAAGGCCTTGATGTTGCCATGGAAGCAGCTGTCTAGTGGGCAGGTGAATCAGCGATCACTGTCGCTCGCGCCGGATCAGTGGCGCCCCGCGCTGAGTGACGCGTTGACCCGGTTGCTGCCAGAGGGGGAGGCAACACGTGCCCGCTTCAAAAGCACCTGGCTGCAGCATCGCTTGA
This sequence comes from Stenotrophomonas sp. 05L44_2, assembly GCF_056665995.1. Taxonomy (NCBI): domain Bacteria; kingdom Pseudomonadati; phylum Pseudomonadota; class Gammaproteobacteria; order Lysobacterales; family Lysobacteraceae; genus Stenotrophomonas; species Stenotrophomonas sp. 05L44_2. The sequence goes on along the minus strand of NZ_JBFTNR010000064.1, from coordinate 13,258 downwards.
AACAGGAGCTTGAGCTGGAGGCATTGAAGTGCACGACCGGGCCATGAACAGGGGGGGGGGGGGCTGCGAGGGCACAGCCGGGCCAGGTATCCCCCTGTGGGTGTTGCGTAACCATCTGTGATGCAGGCATGGATCGGCCACAAAGCTGCGGTACGCTGCGCATCTGATGTCCGCTACGGGTTCGCTCCATGAAGGCCTTCATCCTCGCCGTATCGCTGTCGATTTCCGTTGTCCCGGGCATTGCATTCGCCCAGCCGTTGCCGGCTGAGCTGGCAGCGTTGGGCATCACTGCCGGCATGCCCTACAGCAAGGCCAAGCGCCTTCTTGATGCCGCAGGATGGCAGGCCAGCCCGCCACGCGATGCGCCCGAAGTGTTGGACGGTTTCCCGGAAGTGGGTTGCCAGAAGGGCGGCAACAATTGCCGTAGCACCTTCGCCAAGGATGGGCAGCAGGTCGCTCTGCAGGTGGGAACCACGCTGGCGGGCCAACCCTTCGTGCAGGGCGGCCGCTGAGCACGACGGGCACTCAGCCCAGCGGCAGGTTCTCCAGCGCACGCGACATCCGGTCATGCAGGTCGCGCACGCGTTCGGCCTTGGCATCCACGCGGCGCTCATCGCCGAAGCTGCGGACATAGGCGCATGCGGCGAAGCCGGCGCTTTCTCTTTCGTACTCGGCGATCCACGCCAGGCGGTCGGGGTTGCTGGCCTGCTCGGCCGACCAGGCCGCCACCGGCGGACGGATGTGCGCGATGATGCCAAGCCGCCACGGTTTGGGTGTCAGCCGCGCACGGAAGCAATGCTGCAGCGTGCACATGCGTGCATACAACGTGTCGGTGCCCAATGCCTTGAAGAAGGCATGCACCTGCGCATCCTGTGGTTCGAACGTGGCATGCATCGCCAGTATGCGCAGCCCGGCCGGGGTGCGGTAAGCGCGCAGGTGCCAGTCGGGGTGGTGCTCGACGAATGCCTGCACGCGCTGCAGTGCGATGCCCTCGACGCCGCCGGACCGGGCCAGCCGTCGATTGCGCCGCCCCGACAGGATCTGGTTGACCACCACCATCGCGATGCCGCCGGCCGCCAGGCCGATGTTGAAGTTGCCCAGCGCACCGCCGATCAGCGCACCGGCCGCCAGAAGCCCCAGCGCACCGAGCAGCGGCAATGCGCAGCCTGACGGAGTGGACACGTGGTCGATATCCGCAAACAGTACGTCCGGGGTGTTCAGGCACAGCGCGCCGTAGCTGTTGCGGGTAACGATGACGTCATCGCTGCGCTGCACGATCTGCTCGCGGATCGGGATGCCTTCCACACCGTAGTTGGTTCGTCGCTCGCGACGCGGCACGGCCTGGCCGCTGAGGATGGCATCGAGCGCTTCGCGCGCACGTGCATCGGCATGGGCCTGCGCGGCATCCTGGTCGTCGTCGGACCAGCCGAACCGGCGTACCACCAGCGGGCGGCCCCTGTACCTGTCCTGCAGACGGGCTTCGGCCCAGTAGGCTGGAACGATCATCATCCTGTCTTCCCCTTGCTTCCATGGCAGCCGCTCGCCGCGAGTCTGGCATAGCAGGGGAGGGCGTTGCACGATACGGCAGCGCATGCGATGACGCGGTGGTAGATTGCGCGCTTCGCGTGCACTCCACCAAGGACGGAGCCATGTTCGTGTCATTGCGTTGCCTGCTTGCCCTGGCCCTCGGCGGGGTGATCGGCACTGCCCAGGCGGCCGCGCCGGGACCGGAAATCCTGACCGCCGATGCCACCCGTTTCTACGCGCTGTACGAGGCCGCTGGCGGCAAGCCCAGCGTGGCCCAGCTTGAGCAGTACCTGGCACAGGGCACGCCGAGCCTGGCCCAGTTCGCCAAGCTGCGCCGGGTGACCGCCCAGCGCATGGCCGAAGCGATGGCGCGCGACCCTGCGCTGTACGCCAATGGACGGGCCTGCCTGGCGGAGTTGCCGGCGGTGCGGCAGCGACTGGTGCAGGTGTTCGCCAATCTGCAGGCGATCTATCCGCAGGCGAAGTTTCCGCYGGTGGCGATCGTGGTGGGGCGCGGCAAGCCGGTGGGCATGACGTACCCCGATGGCGTGGTGATCGGCCTGGAAGCACTGTGCGCGGCCGATTTCATGAACGCCAACGCGCAGGACCGCTTCGTGCACGTGATCGCGCATGAGTACGTGCATATCCAGCAGACCGGCGTGAGCGAGTACGAAGCAGGCGACCCGCAGGCGACGGTGCTGCGCGAGTCGCTGGGCGAGGGGATCGCCGAGTTCATCGCCGAGCTGATTTCCGGCAACGTTGGCAATGGCCRGCATGCCGGCTGGACGCGGGGCAGGGAAGTGCATATCGAAAGTGCCTTCGCGCTGGACGTGGACAGCACCGATCTGACGCCCTGGCTGTACAACTACACGCCGGGTTCGCAGGAGCCCTATGATCTGGGTTACTGGGTGGGCTACCGCATCGCCAAGGCGTATTACCTGCAGGCCGGCAACAAGCGCGATGCCGTGCGCGCGCTGATCCAGCAGAAGGACGCCAAAGCGATCCTGCAGGCCAGTGGCTGGACGCCGGGCATGTGGATGCCGGCGAAGGTGACGGGTGTGGCGGCAAGGGCGGCTGCATCGGCCAAGTGACCATTGGCAGGCCGCGCTAGACTGCCCAGGTCGACAACGGAGGATGCTCATGCGCAGGAGGACTTCACTGGCCTGGCTGCTGGCCGGATCGCTCATGGCGGGGCTGGCCACGCCAGCGTTGGTGCAGGCGGCCAGCAATCCATTGCTGACCAAGCCAGTGGAGCAGGTGCAGCCAGATGAAGTGCGCTTCATGCAGCAGCGTCTGTCCGATTGGCCGCAGCTGCAGAAGTACCGCGCAGCCAATGCTGCATTGCCCGCGCCACGGGACGGCCAGTCACGCGTGGTGTTCTTCGGCGATTCGATCACCGAAGGCTGGGGCAAGGAAGGCAGCAGCAGGTTCTTCCCCGGCAAGGGTTACCTCAATCGCGGCATCAGCGGGCAGACCACCGCACAGATGCTGGTGCGCTTTTCGCAGGATGTGCTGGCGCTGCGCCCGAATGTGGTGGTGATCCTGGCCGGCACCAATGACATCGCCGGGAACACCGGCCCGTCCACGCAGGCGATGATCGAGGACAACCTGCAGGCCATGCTGGATCTGGCCAAAGCGCATGGCATTGCGGTGGTGCTGGCGTCGGTGTTGCCGGTCAGCGAGTACCCGTGGATGCCGGGCATAGCACCTGCGCCCAAGGTGCGTGYATTGAATGCTGCGTTGAAGCGGCAGGCCGATGCGCGCGGGCTGGTCTATCTGGACTACCACACGCCGATGGCCAACCGTGCCGGCGGACTGGATGCGCAGTTGGCAACCGATGGCGTGCATCCGACGGCGAAGGGTTATGCGCTGATGGCACCGCTGGCCGAGGCGGCGATCAAGCGCGCGCAGGCGAACGCGCCCAAGCGCTGAGATTGGGGTAGTGCCGGCCGCTGGCCGGCCACTACCCTATCGCCAGTTCCGCCACGAGCCACTCACAGAAACGCATCACCAACGGACGCGGCGCCGCTGCGATAGAGTGTCCACCGAGCCGGCCGCGCACGGTGGCCGCCAGGGACGACGAGGCAGGGAATGCAGAACGGAATCGGCAGCAGGCTGCGCTTGGCCGGCGTGGCCACGGTACTGATGTTTGCAGGTCAGGCGAGCGCCCTTGCCGCGCCTGCAGCGTCACCGGTCACACGTGAGGCGGTGGCCGGCATTTCCCTGAGCGAATGGACAGCGCGTTGGTGGCGCTGGGCTGACGAGCAGAGGGTTGCGCCTTACCTGGATCCCGATGGTCGCCTGTGCGAACTGGGCCAGGAGGGGCCGGTCTGGAACCTGGCAGGAACCAATGGCCGCTTCCAGCCACGCAGGCAGTGCGTGGTGCCCGAAGGCAGGCACCTGTTGCTGCCCATCATCAACATGGCCAGCTACCAGACCGGGGAAGACGTCTCCTGCGAGGAGCTGCAGGCCGGCGCGGCGATCAACAACGACCATCTTGTCAGCGCTGTGGTGCTGCTGGACGGGCAGCCGTTGGGTGACGTGCGCCTGCACCGGGTGAAGAGCGAAGGTTGCTTCSGCATGGATCCGGATGACGACGACTCGAGATTGGCTGCGGCCGACGGCTACTGGCTGATGCTCAAGCCACTGACGCCCGGTCGGCACACCGTGAGCGTCGGCGCCAACTATGGTGCGCCCGAAGGTGGCGCGTACAGCCAGATGCGGCAGACCTTCGAGTATGTGCTGCATGTGGGTGGCCGCACGCAGATCACCTTCGTGACCCCCATGATGGTGGAGGCGTCTGCCCCCTGATCCGCGTGGCAGGGGTCAATCATGGTCCTGCTTCAACGCCAGATCGGCAGCCAGCAGCGCCTCCGCTGCCGCACTCAGGGCCGGCGAGGGCGGAGCAACCACGCCGATCGATTCCATCATCTGTGGCATGCCGACGAACTGACGTGCGCGGCGGTCGTAGATGCCGGTGATCAGCAGTGCACGCGTGGCGGTTTTCTGCTCCGGGCCGATCAGTACGCGCTGCTCCATGATGCCGCGTGTGCCGACCCAGCCGACCAGTCGCGTTTCCAGGGTGAAGCGCTGGAACGGCTTCAGCTCGCGCCGGAACTGGATGGTGCCGGCGCCAACAATCGGCGCCCACTTCTCACGCAGCGCCACCTTGCCCAGGCCCATGCGCAGGATCAGGTCCAGCCGGCCCAGGTCGAAGATGTTCCAGTAGCGGCCGTTGGTCATGTGCAGGTTGCTGTCCAGGTCGTTGGGCAGCACCCGGAACTGCAGGCGGGAGACGCCGAACGGGGCCTCCAGCTTCGGCCGGAACAGGCTGCACAGCAGCAGGTGGAGCAGGCGGAACCAGAGATTCATGATTATGACGACTGTTATAGAGCGGTCGATACGCTAGTCTATGACGACTGTCTTAGCAAGGAGCCGGCCGTGAGCCCGCGATCGTCCGATGCCCCCCAGCGTGTGATCGATGCCGCAGCGCAGATGCTCGCGCGTGTGGGCCTCAACGCGACCAGCATCCGCGAAGTGACCAAACTGGCTGATGCGCCGCTCGGGTCCACGTATCACCACTTCCCGGGCGGCAAGCAGGAATTGTTGGCACGGGCCACCACGATGGCCGGCGACAAGGTGGAGGCGCTGCTGATCGAACTGCTGAAGGGCGGCGCGGTGCAGGGGTTGCAGCAGTTCCTGGCGCTGTGGCGCGAGCGCCTGCTGCGCACCGGTTTTCGTGCCGGCTGCCCGGTGCTGGCGGCAGCCGTCGAGGAGCCGGTGGAGGCCACGCCGAGCCAGCCACGCGCGGCGGCCGCCGAGGTGTTTGCCCGCTGGCAGGGGCACCTGGCTGAGGCGTTCGTCGCCGATGGGCACGCGCCTGCCCAGGCGACCGGCCTGGCCAGCCTGGTGATTGCCAGTGTGGAAGGCGCAGTGGCGATGAGCCGCGCACTGCAGGACATCGCCCCGTTCGACCAGGTGGCTGCGCAGTTGTTGAAGGCAGCCGCACCGCCTGCTTGAGCGGCGCGCGGACCACTTGAAGAACATGTAGACCCACCCGGCAAACATGGGCACCATCACAGCGATACTGGATGCCACCAGCCAGCGTACATAGCGGCTGGCCGCATCGGCCCCTTGCCTTTTCAGTGCCCAGGCATGCAGAGGCAAGACCAGCAGGGCCTGCAGGAACAAGGCCGCCATTGCGCCAAGCCAAAGTGCAAACACGCCCAGGCAGCCGTCACTCATGCAATAGGTCGCGAACCACGACCCCCAGCCTGCCAGGCCGATCATCGGCAGGAACATGACGATGGCAACAGGACGGGTGAACTGGGACGCTTGCATGCAGGAGCCGATCCGTTCCGTGGCTGCCCAGAATATAGGATCCACACCGGACTGCGGTTGCCGTGGATCCGGCGGAAACTGGACGGGACGTGACCTGTAGACGCGGCGCCACGGCAGGGTAGAATCCGGCCAGCGCAGCCCGCGCGTGCCTGGCAAGGATGTCTGCATGCTGCACCACCTCTCGTTGGGTGTCCGCGATCTCGAGCGTGCAGGTCGCTTTTACGATGCCGTTCTTGCAGCACTCGGTTACCGCCGCGTTTTCGAAGACGACACTGCGATCGGCTATGGCCTGGTCGAGGATGAAGACCTGTTGTGCCTGAAGCTGCGCGACGATGCGGTTGCGCCGGGACCTGGCTTCCATCTGGCGTTGACGGCAACCTCGCGCGACGCCGTTGATCGGTTCCATCATGCGGCCTTGGCCACCGGAGGCCAGGACAACGGACCTGCCGGTCTGCGCCCGGACTATGGCGAGCGCTACTACGCTGCGTTCGTGATCGATCCAGATGGCCATCGCATCGAGGCGGTGACCAAGGCGGCGGCATGAAACACGCACGCCAGCCCGTTTCAATGCCGGGCAGCCGCAGCGGCGAAGCGATGCGTGCACGTCGGCAGCTGCAGCATCGTGGCTGGCCGCGGCTGCAGATGGCCGTGATTGTCGTGCTGACCGGTGCCGCCGGGTTCCTCGCCTCGCACGTGCTGCGCCTGGCAGGCATGGACGCGATGCTGCTGCGCTATCCGCTGGCCGTGCTGATCGCCTATGGCGTGTTCCTGCTGCTGATGTGGGTCTGGATCCGGTGGCGCTGGGATGCAGTGGCCGATGGGTTGGGCTCCGCGCCCGGCGGCGGTGACAGCCAGGCATCGCCGTGGACCGGCAGCGGCGGGCATTCCGGCGGTGGTGGCGCGTCCGCCTCCTGGGGCGAAGCCGCAGCGTCCTCCAGCGCGAGCGCCGACAGCGCATCGTTGCTGGACGTGGCCGACGGCGAGGCAGGCCTGCCGTTGCTGGCCATTCTCGGCATCATGGCGCTGGTGGCTACAGTGCTCGTGGCCAGTGCCTGGGTGGTCTGGTCTGCGCCGGTGCTGATGGCCGAGCTGCTGGTGGATGCGGCCATCGCCGGGGGTCTGTACAAGCGGATGCAGGGCATGCAGGCACAGGGGTGGTGGCGGCTGTGCCTGTCCCATACGATCTGGCCGCTGCTGAGCCTGCTGGTGTTTTTCGCCGGGCTGGGCTGGCTTGCGCAGCAGTTGGCGCCGGATGCGGTCAGCCTGATGCAGGTATTCAAGGCGTTGTAACAGGATCTGCCACGACGTTTAATATCAATCACACGCAAGGAGAAGCGCATGGATGTCGCTGCACGCAGGAACAGGAAGTTCGTTCGTTGGCTGATGGTGGCGATGTTCGCCCTGTTGATGCCCTTCGCGGTGCTGGCCCAGTCCGGGCCTGCGGCCACCCCGCCCACAACAGATGCGGCCGCCGAAGAGGCGCAGTGCCGCGCCTGCACCTATGAACGCATCGGGCACAAGGTAGACATCGGCCTGGTGGCCTTGGTGTCGCTGCTGGTGGTCGGCCTGCTGGTGGCCATTTCCCGCGAATGGGGGACGACCTCGCAGCGCTGGACCTGCCGCACGATGGCCCTGCTGCTGGTGGGCATCGGGCTGGCCCTGCTGTGGTGGGCGGGCAGCATCATCTAYCTAGGCTATAACCCGTGGCAGGAGGACGCCGCTCCGCTGGATGCCGCGTTGGCCTCTACACTGCTCAGCACGTCGCCGAAGTGGCTGGCAGGGCTGTTGATGATGGGTTTCGCGCCAACCGTGTGGCGGCGCAGCGAGCGCCTGCCGTCCTGGCGCATTGCATGATCCATGGGGCGCCGGGCGATGCCCGGCGCTCCCCTTGTGAATCAGTCGAAGCGCCAGCGCACGCCTGCATACACGCCGCGGCCTTCGCCGGGCGTCGAGCGCGCCACGTCCTTGCCGGCATCGTTGTAACCGGGGGTGACGGTGGCGGCGTAATGGCGGTCAGCGATGTTGCGCATCTCCGCCCACAGCTGCCAGCGGCCGCCCGGTGCGTCGTAACCAATGCGACTACCGAAGATGACGTGGCTGTCCGCCCAATAGCTGTTGGCGTAGTCCACCGCGATGCGTGAGGCGTACTCGGTGTTCAGTGCGGCATACAGGCCCGAGGCATGGTCGAAGCGCAGTTCGGCCTGGTAAGCGTGGCGCGGCAGGCCGGGCAGGCGGTTGCTGCCAAAACGTGCATCGTGGCGATAGCGGAAATCGCTGAAGGTGTACACCTGGCGCAACGACAGACGGCCCGGTGCAGCCTGCCACAAGGTGCTGTCCAACCCGGCCTCGATGCCACGGTGCACGGTGGGGCTGGCGTTGTTCTCAGCGATGAACAGGTTCGGCACCGGCTGCAGTTCCACGCTCAGCAGCTCGTGGTTCACGTGCGCGTAGTAGCCGGTCAGTTCCCAACGACCCAGCGCCGCTTCACCGCGTGCGCCCAGTTCCAGCGTGGTGGCGGTCTGGTTCTGCATCGGCACCGGCGCACGCTGGCGGCCGGTGGAAGGGCCATTGCCCGCGCCGAAGTACTGGTTCGAGCCCCAGATCATCGACCACGGGTGCGGCGCTTCCACTGAGCGGCTGAGGTTGCCGAACCACTGCGTCTGCGGCGTCTGCTGCCAAGTGAAGCCCAGCCGCGGCGCGTAGTCCCAGTCGTGGTCGCGCAGGCGGCCGCCGCTGCTCGGCCACGTGACCTGCACATCGCGGCGGGTGTTGATCAGCGCAAAACCGGTCTGTACGCGCAGGCGATCATTCACGGCCAGGTTGTTGCCGATGTGCAGCGTGCTGTCGGTGCCGTGGTGGCGGAAGTCGCGCGTGCGGGTGCCGGCGGCATAACCGTTGTTGGCAAAGCGCAGCGACTCGCGCACATCGGCATCCAGGTCGTGGGTAATGCGCAGCCCGATGGTGGTCTCGCTGTCCAAACCGAACAGCGTGTGCCGGCGACGGTAGTCCAGCGTGGCATTGAGGTTGGCGTAGTCCAGCTGCTGGCGGTACAGGCTCTCGTTCAAGTCCATCGGGTATTTGTGATAGACCAGCCCGGCCTGCAGCGAGGAATCCTCGTCGATCTGCAGGGTGGTGAGATTGCCCACCCAGGTGCTGCCCGGCTGCGGACGGCGCGCATCGATGGCCAGGTTGGCCGCGTTCGCCGCGCGCGGATCATTGCGGATCTGCTCGCGGGTCAGGCGCCCGGGTGTCTCGTGGTTGGTTTCGCGGTAGCGCACGAAGAAGCGGGTCTGCAGATCGGGGGTGATCTGCCAGCCGATGTTGGCCATCGCGCCCTTGCCATCGCCGGCCGCATGGCGCTGGTAGCCATCGAATTCGGTATCTGTATAGGCCAGGAAGTAGTCGACGTCACCACTGGCGCCGCCCCAGCTGATCCCGCGCTTCTGGTAGCCGCGGCTGCCGGCTTCGTAGTGCAGCTGCACGCCAGCCGAGTCGCGACCGCTGCGGCTGATGTAGTCGATGGCTCCGCCCAGTGCCAGCGCGCCGCGTTCGAAGCCGTTGGCACCGCGCAGCACTTCCACGCGCGACAGCCACAACGGTTCCAGCAGCTCGTAAGGTGTGCCGCCCGGGCCGGTCAGTGGAAGGCCGTCGATCGACACCGCAATGCCGGAAGCATGTGCACCTGGGCCGCGGTTGATGCCCGAGCCGCGGATCGACACCTTGGTGCCTTCATTGCCCGGCGACTGCGTGCTGATGCCGGGCTGGTAGGCCAACACGTCGGCGCTGCTGGACAGGCGGCTGTCCGCCTTGGCCACGTCGATCACGTTGCTGGCGCCCGGCACGCGCTTCAGCGCCTCGCGCGCCTGCGCGCTGGCATCGGCGGCAGTGACCTGCACCGCGTCCAGGGTGGTGGCCTGTGGGGCGGCGTGGGCGGTGGCGGACAGGCCAAGCAGGATGGCCAGCGACAGCAGGGAGGGGGCGGGGCGATGCGGCAGGAAGGGCATGCGGACAGTCTGTAAACCAAAAAACAGGCGCGAAAGTTAACAGATCGAGTGCGGTACGTCACCCCCGGCAGGCCGGGAATCGGCTACATCCCAGGAACAACTCGCCAGTAGTCCGGTTCTTGCGCTCAACCAGCGGCGCAGCGCACTTCCGGCAGGTCGCGGCAGTTGCGGCTTGCGTGGGCGTTGCCAGGGTTGGCTCCAGCCGTTCCAACGGTTCGGTGATCGGCCGAGTCTGCACTTCGCGGATCATCCGCAGTAGCTCGGCGCCGGGCACCAATGCGACGGGTTTGCCCGCCACGAAGGCTTGGGCATCACGGCTGAACTTGCCCGAGCTGACAACCATTGCCGCGTCCGCCTTGTGGTGCGCGAGCAGCCCGTACATCTCGCGCACGACCGCCACGCCTACCTGCTGCCGTCGCCATTGCTTGCATTGCACCAGCGTGCGCTTGCCGTTGCGTCGCAGGATCAGGTCGATGCCACCGTCCGCGCCGCCCAGTCCGGTTTCTTCGACTGCATAGCCTTGGCGCCGGAAGGCTTCGCCGACAAGAAGCTCGAAGTTTCGCCAGCCCGTCGTGGCCAGGCTTTCCAACCCGGTTCGGGTATCCAGCAGCTGGCGTCGCTTATAGGCGCCAGCCAAGGAAAACAAGGTGGCAAGCATGCAGATCGCCAACCAGGCCCAGGCAAATACCGGTTGGGCAAGAACCTGAAGGAGGATGTCGCCAGTGGGGGCAGTGACAGGTTGGCGCCAAGCCGGTAACAACCAGCGCAGAGTGGCGAAGCCGAGCCCGCCCACCGCTGCGTTGATGTACCACGGCCATGTGGCCATGACATCCAGAAGACTGTTGCGCCTGCGTCCCATGCATTTTTCTCCGACGTGCTCGCCATTGTTCAGTCGAGCCTTCCGATTGGTTTTCCGGTGTGCCCCACAGCAAATTCCAGTAGAAGAGGCTCGACTCTACAAAGCGGATTTCACCAGTGCTTTTGATTTGGCGTATAGCGTTTTGGCCATCTCAGCGTTACCGAGCGCAGCATGGCATTCGGCAAGGCTGTCCCAGGCGTTGGCCGAGGTGGGATACAGGGCCGCGTTGAGGGCGAAGACCTTCAGCGCGGGCCGGTTGCCCAGATTGTTGCGGATCGCGTAGCCGGTTGCATTGATGGCCCGCTCCAGTTCGTCGGATGCAATGCCACTGCTTTCGCTCAGCCRCGCACGCAGATCACTTTCACTGCTGCTGTCGCCGGTCAAGGCATAGCCGACCAAACGTTCGGACAGTGCTGCATGCGGAAACTCGCCTGGCGCAGCCACTGCCATCGTGCTTTCCACCAGCGTGCTCGACCAGGCACTGCGGGCGCTGCCATTGGTCAGGTACACGAACACCCAGTAGCCGCTGGCCAGCGTGCCCTTGTAGGCCAGCCGCGCGCGCACGCGGGTGCCACCATCGTGGCCGACCTGTGTGTAGCCATCGCTGCGGGTCGTATCCCAGCCGGTGGAGAAGAAGTTGCTGCCACCGCCGGTCAGTGTCTGTGGCTGCCACAGCGCTTCCAGCGTGGCAGTGCGCACCAGCTTGCCGGTCGCCAGTGCCTGCAGGAAACGGTTCATGTCGCCCACGGTGGTCTGCAGATCGGCGTGGCCCCAACCGTAGTTCGGCCATGGATCTTCATTGGCCGGCTGCAGCTGGCCGTCCTTGCCGATGTACGGCATTGCCGCGCGCTGCGCCGGCACGCTGGCTGCTCCCCACGAGGTGCTGGTCATTTTCAGCGGCTGCAGGATGCGTTCGCGTGCAATGACCGGATAGGGCTGGCGGTACTGCGCCTCCAGCAACGCAGTCAGCACCAGGTAGTTGGCCTGCGTGTACTGCACGCGGCTGCCGGTTCTGAACTGCAGCGGCGCCGAACCGGCCACCTTCAACGCAGCAGCAAGATCGGGTGCCACGCCCGGGTAGCCTTTGCTCACCCAGCGGTTGTCCACGCGGTCGTAGTATTCGCCGATGCCAGAGCTGTGGTTGAGGAAGTCACGCACGTGGATGGCCTGCCACGCGGTCGGCAGGTCCGGCACATAACGACTGACGGGGGCATCCAGATCCACCTTGCCCTGGTCCACCAGCTGCATCACCAGCGTGCTGGTCAGCAGCTTGGCCATCGACTGCGCGGCGAAGATGGAGTCGACGGTGGCGGGCGCGTGGGTGGCGGGATCGCGCTCACCACTGGCGTCCTCGTAAAGCACGTTGCCGTCGTGTGCGACCAGTACCGCCTGGCCGGCGATGCCGTAGCGTTCGCGATTGGCCTGGAGCTGGCTGTTGAGCTGGGAAGCAAGATCTGGCGGAACATCCCGCGCCGAAGCGAACGGGGTGGCAAACAGGGCGCAGAGCAATGCAGCAGCGAGCGTGCGGTACATCGCGGTGATCCGTCAGCGGCGATGGCGCATCTTGGTCACGGCGGGGGATAGGGTCAAGCCAGGAGGGTTGTGCCGACCAAGGTCGGCATCCACCAGAGCGATGGCCATCAGGAAGAGCCGGCCAGCGGCCGGCACTACCCGGGTGCTGGGTCAGCCGAGGATTCCCGGCAGATCCAGACCCTTCTCCTTCGCGCACTCAATCGCGATTTCATACCCCGCATCGGCATGGCGCATCACGCCGGTAGCCGGGTCGTTCCACAGCACGCGTGCAATGCGCTTGGCCGCCGCTTCAGTGCCATCGCAGACGATCACCATGCCGGCGTGCTGCGAGAAGCCCATACCCACGCCGCCGCCATGGTGCAGTGACACCCACGTCGCGCCACTGGCGGTGTTGAGCAGGGCATTCAGCAGCGGCCAGTCGGACACAGCATCGGAGCCGTCGGACATCGCTTCGGTTTCGCGGTTCGGCGAGGCCACGCTGCCGCTGTCCAGATGGTCGCGGCCGATCACCACCGGCGCCTTCAGTTCACCGTTGGCCACCATCTCGTTGAAGGCCAGGCCCAGTCGATCACGATCGCCCAGACCGACCCAGCAGATGCGCGCCGGCAGGCCCTGGAACTTGATCTTCTCGGCGGCCATGTCCAGCCAGCGGTGCAGGTGCGGGTTGTCCGGAATCAGCTCCTTCACCTTGGCATCGGTCTTGGCGATGTCTTCCGGGTCGCCGCTCAGCGCCGCCCAACGGAACGGGCCGATGCCACGGCAGAACAGCGGCCGGATGTAGGCCGGCACGAACCCCGGGAAATCGAACGCATCCTCGACACCTTCTTCCAGCGCCATCTGCCGCAGGTTGTTGCCGTAATCCACGGTAGGCACGCCCAGCGAGTGGAAACCGAGCATGGCGCGGATGTGGTTGGCCATCGACGCACGCGCGGCCTTTTCCACTTCCTTCGGGGCGGTCACGCGCTTGGCATCCCATTCTTCCACCGTCCAGCCC
>NZ_JBFTNR010000063.1:0-9838 GCF_056665995.1 Stenotrophomonas sp. 05L44_2 | reverse complement strand
GCTCCTGCACGCTCATGCCATCAAGCAGGTTGATCTGGCTGGACATGTCTTCCAGGCCTGCGGTCTTCTTGCCGGCCTTCTGCGCCCGCTGCATGAAGTGCCGGTCCAGCCCCAGTTCGGGGTCCAGGCCCAGTTTCTGCATCTGCCCGACGGTGATGGTCAGGCCGACGAACCACGCTTTCATGCCCTGCAACTGCGCCAATGGCAATTGGTTCTGCGTCGCATAGGCCTGCAGCTTCTGCCAGGTCGGCGCATCCAGGTCACGCTTGAGTTCACTGCCGTCCTTGCGGGTAGCCACCTGCACCATCTGGCTGGCCATCTGTGGCGACTGCAGTTCCTCAGGGGTCACTTCGAACAGCACACGCTGCGAGGCTTCGAATGCCTGCTCGACCTCGGTCGACAGTGGATAGTCCTGCGGCTTCAACAGATGGAAGGAACCCAGCAGGTACAGGCGTGCGTCTCCCTGCCCGGTGACCTTCCACAGCAGCGGCACCGGCGGCTTGCCGGCCGTGGCTTCGGCCGGCGCATCGCGCGCGACGGCCAACGGACCGACGGCGCAGGCAGCGAGAAAAACGGCACTGCGCAGCAACAGTTTCATCAACATGTTCAACCCTCTCCTTCAGGCAGGTGATACGTTTTCTCACCCGCTTCCACGCGCAGGTCCAGGCGGTTTTCCGGCGGCGCCAACGGACAGGTCGCATAGGCGGTGAACGCGCACGGTGGGTTGTGGGCGTGGTTGAAGTCGATCGTCACGTGGCCGTCGGCCGTGGGCGCATCGGTATCCAGATAGCGGCCGGCAGGGTAGCTGCCGTGGCCACTGGTACGGTCGGCAAAGATCAGGAACAGCGGCTGCCCGGGTTCGCCGATCGCTTCCAGCCGCCAGCTGCGGCCGTCGCGATCGAATTCCACGGCACCGGCGTTGGGCATCTCGGTGGTCAGGCCGGTGATGTCCACGATCGGCAGGGTCTTGCCTGGCGGATGCGCGATGAAGCGCGCCTGCACCTGCCATTGCGGGCCACCGGGCCAGTACTGCAGGCCGGCGAAATCGCGGCGCGCCGGTGCATCGGCATGCTTGACCCGCAGTGCGTCACGCGGGCCGCGACGGATCAGGCTGAGCTGGCCCTTGCCACCATCGAAGGCCAGCAGGGTCGGCTGCGGATCCTTGTCGGTATCCATGCGCACACGCCCGCGCACGGGCTGTCCATCAAGGGTGACATCCGTGCCGGACTCCGGCGTGAACCACCACTGGTCGCCTTCACGGCGCAGCAGGCCCAGCTTGGCCGGCCCCACCGCCAGGCGGATGCCGCTGGTGTCGCCGCTGCCGACGAAGTGCGATCGGTTCTGCAACCAGTGCAGGCCGACCAGCGCGGTCCAGCCATCGGGCCGGGTCAGGTCCTGGTAGCGCAGCACCCGCCATTGCTGTTGCTGTGCGGCGAAGGCCGGATCCTCAACGGCGGCCGGTGCCGGCGTGGGTGCCGGGCTGCAGGCCACCAACAACAGGGCCGCCAGCAGGCTGCCCATTCGGCAAAATCGCATCGGTGCTCCCCTCAACGTCCGCGCAGGAACCAGCGGTCGATCTCCGCCAGCGAAAAACGGGCCCAGGTCGGTCGGCCGTGGTTGCACTGTCCGGACCGCTCGGTGATTTCCATGTCGCGCAGCAGCGCGTTCATTTCCGGCACGGTCAGGCGCCGGTTCGCACGCACCGCGCCATGGCAGGCCATGGTCGACAGCAGCTCATCGCGCGCAGTGGCGATGCGACGGCTCTGGCCGTGCTCGCGCAGGTCGGTCAGCACATCGCGCAGCAGGCCTTCGGGCTCGGCATGGGCCAGCAGCGCCGGGATGCTGCGCACGTGCAGTGCGCCCGGTCCCGCGCGGGTGATCTCGAATCCGAGCGCAGCCAGCGTATCGGCCTCCGCCTCGGCGGTATCGGCCTCGCGCTCGCCCACCGCCAGGGTGATCGGCACCAGCAACGGCTGCGACTGCAGGCCGATGCCATCGTGCGCATTCTTCAACCGCTCGTAGCCGATGCGTTCGTGCGCCGCATGCATGTCGACCACGATCAGGCCTTCGGCGTTCTCGGCCAGGATGTAGATGCCATGCAGCTGGGCAACGGCGTAACCCAGCGGAGGTACGCCGGCGTCGGCACTGGTGACCGGCAATCCGTTCTCCATCGGCATCGGCGGCAGTGCCGCACCGCGCTCGGCACCCGCTGGCGACGCATACAACGCAGCATAGGCGGCGGGTGCGTCGGCCACCTGCAGGCCCAGCGGCTGCTGCGGGCGCCAGCCAGAGAAGCCGCCACCACCACCGCCGCCCTGCCCGGCACCGGGCGCCGGGCCGCGTACGTAGCCGAAGCTGGACGCCGTCGCGCCCGGCATCGCCGCCGCAGGGTCGCCTTCGGCCGGATGCGCCGCGCCGGCACCGATCTCCTGCGCGGTCATGCCGGCACGGGTGTCGGCCAGTGCATCCTTCAGGGTGCGGTAGACGAAGTCATGCACCAGCCGCGAATCGCGGAAGCGCACCTCATGCTTGGCCGGATGCACGTTCACATCAACGCGCGTCGGGTCCAGCTCCAGGAACAGCACATACGCTGGCTGGCGGCCGTGGTACAGCACGTCGCCGTAGGCCATCTTCACTGCATGGGCGACACTGCGGTCACGTACCGAACGTCCGTTGACGTACAGGTACTGCTGGTCGGTGCTGGCGCGCGAATAATGCGGCTGCGCGATCCAGCCATGCAGGCGCAGGCCGGCACTGCTGTGGTCCACGCGCACAGCCTGGTTGGCGAAGTCCTCGCCCAGGGTCTCGGCCAGGCGCACGTCCGAATACAGGTCGCCTGGCTTGTAGCGACGCGAGGCCTTGCCGTTGTGCGAGACGCGCAGCTCGACATCGGGACGGGCCAGCGCCAACGAACGCAGCCACTCTTCGATATGCCCCAGTTCGGTGCGCTCGGCGCGCAGGAACTTGCGCCGCGCCGGCACGTTGTAGAACAGCTCGCGCACTTCCACCGTGGTGCCGGGCGCATGCGCGCGCGGGGTCACCTCGCCGATCTTGCCGCCTTCGATCTGCAGTGCCGAACCGTGCTCATCATGGGCACGGCGCGAGGCCAGGGTGAAACGACTGACCGAGGCGATCGACGGCAGCGCTTCGCCACGGAAACCCAGCGTGGCCACTGCTTCCAGCTCATCCAGGTTGGCGATCTTGCTGGTGGCGTGCCGCGAAACCGCCAGCGGCAACTGTTCTGCGRCAATGCCGCTGCCGTTGTCGCGGATGCGGATCAGGCGCACACCGCCTTCTTCCAACTCGATATCGACGCGGCTGGCGCCGGCATCGATCGCGTTCTCAACCAGTTCCTTGACCACCGATGCGGGTCGTTCGACCACTTCACCGGCGGCAATCTGGTTGATCAGGATTTCCGGCAGCGGCCGGATCGGACGCGGATCGGGCGCGTTCATGGGCAGGCAAGGCAGGCAGACGTCATGCCACGATGATAGCGGAGCGGCGCCAAGGAGAGTCGAGATCCACCGTACGCGGCGCCAGCCAGCCAAGCGTGGCCTGGCTCCAGCGGACGCGAGCGATCCAGCGGGTTACTTGCTGCCGCCCGCCACGGTGCTTGCAGCGTCGATCTCGGCCTGCGCGCGCGCGGCGTACAACGTGCCCGGCGGCGGTTGGCGACTGAAGAAGGTGTGCACGCCATCCAGCACCGCACCGGCGACCTTGCGCTGGTAGGCCGGGTCGATCAGGCGGCGCTCTTCATCCGGGTTGGAGATGAACGCGGTTTCCACCAGCATCGCAGGCATGTCCGAAGTGCGCAGCACGGCGAAGTTGGCGCGCTCGATGTTCGGCTTGTGGTTGTTGCCGATACGCTTCAGGCCGCCCAGCACGTGCCCGGCTGCGTCTTCGGAGGATTTCATGTAACCGCTCTGGGCCAGGTCCAGCAGGACGTTGGCCAGCGTGCCTTCGGTCTGCTGCAGGCGCACGCCACCGACCAGATCGGCGGCGTTTTCCTTGTCCGCCAGCCAGCGTGCACGCTGCGAAGACGCGCCCTTGGTCGACAGCACATACACCGACGAACCGGTGGCCGAGCGGTTTTCGGCGGCGTCGGCATGGATCGAAATGAAGATGTCGGCCTTGTTCGCACGCGCCTTCTGCGCACGCATCGGCAGCGGGATGAACACATCGCTGTCGCGGGTGAGGAAGGCTTTCAGGCCAGGCGTGGCGTTGACCTGGCGGGCCAGTTCACGCGCCACCGCCAGGGTTACATCCTTCTCGCGCTTGCCGGTCGGGCCGATGGCGCCCGGATCCTGGCCGCCATGGCCCGGATCGATCGCCACCACCAGGTGACGCATGCCAGGCTGCATGCGTATGCGCGAGGCATCGCTGGGCATGGTCGGACGCGGCGACTCGGTCGGCGCAACAGGTGTCGGCACCGGCTTCGGCTGGGTGGCCACAACCGCAGTGGTGGCCTGTCCAGCCAGGATGGCTGCCGGCGACGACGTCGGGGTGCTGCTGGCGGTGGTGCCTGCTGCCGCCATCTGCACCGGGGTGGTGCTGGGTGCCGGCGTCGGCGCGGCGGGTGCCGCAGCGCTGGCACTGGCCTGCTGCTGGACCTGCGCGGTCAACAGCGCAGTGGCTCGCGCGGCATCACCACGGGACTGTGCGGTTTGTGCCGGGGTCGGGCCCGGGACCGGAGCCGGACTAACCGAAGATGCCGCTGGCGGCTGCGCAGGCGTCGGCGCGGGGCGACTGGCGGCCACGGCCGGGCCATCGCCGGGCCACTCGATCACCAGCTTGGATTCATTGCCTTCGCGCTGCATCTGCGGGCGGAAGGGGGCGACCGTCTCGGCCAGGTCGAATACGACACGGAAAGTGCCCGGCACCGGCTGCCCGGTGCGCACCGCAGTCACCACGCCCTGCGGCGACGGCATCTTCAGGTTGCGCACCGCGCTGGAATCAGGGAAATCGACCACCAGCCGGTTCGGACCGGCCAGCGACAGGGTCTTGTAGCCACCACTGCCGACCAGCGCGATTTCCGCGCGGGTTCCGGTCGCACCGGTATTGAGCAGCACCTGGCGGACCTCACCGGCCCACGCACTGACGCTCGCCAGACCAAGTCCGACGGCGGCACAGATGGCAATGAGTCGATTCCCCGGGCGCATGACTCAGGATTCAATCACCGCACTGAACGGAATGCAACACCTTTTTCCTTAATAATCCGTAACCTGCCGGCGTTTGTTCTCGTCAGCCGACAGAAAGGGCCTGCAAGTCGCCACCTTCGGGAAGCCGCTGCAGCCATTCACGTCCCGTGTCGCTGATGCCAGTGAGACGCACGCGACGCCCCTGACCTTCAATCTGCAGTGCGACCACCAGATCGGTTGGCGGCAGCGCACCGGCACCGCGCTCTGGCCATTCGACCAGCCACAGCACGGCACTGCCCTCGTCCAGCCCGAGGAAATCCAGCTCGCCGGCCTGGCCGATGCGATACAGGTCCATGTGCCAGGCCTCGCCGCCACTGGACAACGGATAGCGCTCGACCAGGGTATAGGTGGGGCTGCGGATCGCCCCCTGCACGCCCAGCGCCCGCAACAGCGCGCGCGCCGTGGTCGATTTGCCGGCGCCAAGATCACCGCGCAGCTCGACCAGCGCCTGCGGCGGACGGGTGGCTGCCAGCCATTGCCCCAGCAGTTCGGTGGCGTTGCTGTCAGCAAGGAAGAATTCGGTCATCGGGAACGTTCCGGGTTGGCCAGCCGCCGCAGGGGCGCCAGCAGATCAGTGGGAAGCAGGCCGCGGGCACCGTCGGCGGCGGCGACATCGCCGGCCAGGGCATGCAGCAGCGCACCGCCTGCCGCCGCATCGAACGCAGGCAGGCCCTGCGCGCGCAGGCTGGCGATGATGCCGGTCAACAGGTCGCCCATGCCACCCACCGCCATTCCCGGGTTGCCGGCCGCAATCAGTCGCGGTGTGTGGCCGGGCGCGGCGACGATGCTGCCCGCCCCCTTCAGCACCACCGCTGCGTGATAGCGCTCGGCCAGCGCCTGCGCGCTGGCATAGCGATCGGCCTGGACTGCCGCCGTGGTGGTTTCCAGCAGGCGCGCGGCTTCCCCGGGGTGCGGGGTCAGGATCGCATCGGGCAGCGCATGTGCATCCTGCGCCAGCAGGTTCAACGCATCGGCGTCGATCACCAGCGGCAGGCCTGACTGCAGCACACGCGCATACAGCGCGCGCGCCCATTCGTCCTGGCCCAGGCCCGGGCCGATCGCCACCACCCTGGCTTTTGCCAGCAACGCCGGCAGCGCTGAGCCATTTTCCAGCGCGTGCGTCATCGCTTCAGGCAACCTCGCCAGCAGCGGGCCGACATGGTCGCGGCGGGTGCCGATGCTCAGCAGGCCCGCGCCAGCGCGCAGCGCAGCTTCGGCGGCCATCGCGATGGCACCGCCGCTGCCATGGTTGCCGCCCACGCACAGCACATGGCCGGATTCGCCCTTGTGGCTGTTGGCACGGCGCGGCGGCAGCAGATCCGGCAGGCGCGACTGCGTCCAGCACTCTGCAGCAGCGACGACACCCTGCCAGGCCGCATCGGCCAGCGTCAGTGGTGCCAGGTGCCTGCGCCCGGTGTATTCCAGTGCGTCGCCGGTGTACAGGCCGCGGTGGGCGACGATGAACTGCACTGTCAGGGCCGCGCGTACGGCTGCGCCCGGCACGCAGCCATGGTCGGCGTCGACACCGCTGGGTACGTCCAACGCCAACACCGGCGCCTGCTGCGCGTTCAGCGCCTCGATCAAGGCCAGTGCCGCGCCCTCTGGTGCCCGGGAGAAGCCAAGGCCGAACAGGGCATCGACCCATAGATCGGCCTGGGCCAGTTCGCCGTTGAAATCAGTGACGGTGCCGCCGGCGGACCTGAAATCCGCTGCGGCGCGCTGCGCCAACGCCGTGGAAGGTGGGCTGCCCGGCAGCGCGATCAGCTGCACCTGCCRCCCGGCCTCCAGCGCATGACAGGCCAGCACATAGCCATCGCCGCCATTGTTGCCGCTGCCAACCACCACGCCGATCCGCCGCGCCTGCGGCCAGTGCTGCAGCAGGCTCTGCCAAGCCACCTGGCCCGCCTGGGCCATCAGGCCCCAGCCACCATCGCCCGCCAGCGCGGAGGCCTGGGCATCGAGTGTGCGTGCGGCACGGGAATCGAACAGATCGGCGAGGTTGGCCATGCGGGGATTTTATACTGGTGCACATGTCCCCCGTCCCTGCCCCCCTCGATCCGGCCCTGGCCGTACAGCGCATCCGCGATCTGGCGCGCGCGCATGGCTTCCAGCGCTGCGGTATCGCCGGCATCGAACTGGGCGAGGACGAGGCGCACCTGGCCGACTGGCTGGGCCAGGGCCTGTACGGCACGATGGACTGGATGGCACGCCACGGCACCCTGCGCGCGCGCCCGGCAGAGCTGCTTCCCGGCACCGTGCGGGTGATCTCGGTGGGCATGGACTACAGCCACAGGGACGACACCGAAGCGTGGGCGACCCTGGCCGATCCGGGGCGCGCCTACGTCGCCCGCTACGCGCTCGGCCGCGATTACCACAAGCTGATGCGCAACCGCCTGCAGAAGCTGGCCACGCAGATCAACGATGAAGTGGCGCCGCTGGGCTACCGCGTCTTCGTCGATTCGGCGCCAGTGCTGGAACGCGCGCTGGCACGCAACGCGGGGCTGGGCTGGATCGGCAAGCACACCTGCCTGATCGACCGCCACGGCGGCTCGTGGTTCTTCATCGGCGAGATCTACATCGACCTGCCGCTGCCGATCGACACGCCGGCCAGCGCGCACTGCGGCACCTGTACGCGCTGCATCGACGTCTGCCCGACCCAGGCCATCACCGCCCCGCAGCGGCTGGATGCGCGCCGCTGCATCTCCTACCTGACCATCGAGCATGACGGTGCGATTCCAGTGGAGATGCGACCGCTGATCGGCAACCGCATCTATGGCTGCGACGACTGCCAGCTGGTCTGCCCCTGGAACAAGTTCGCCAAGCGCACCGACGAAGCTGACTTCCGCGCCCGCAACAACCTGGACACCGCACGCTTGGACCAGTTGTTCGGCTGGGACGAAGCTGAATTCCTGCGCCGTACCGAAGGCAGCCCGATCCGCCGCAGTGGTCACGAGCGCTGGCTGCGCAACATCGCCGTGGCGCTGGGCAATGCGCCAACCACGGCAGAGACGCTGTCGGCGCTGCAGACGCGCGCCGAGGCTGCTTCGCCCGTAGTCCGCGAACACGTGCAATGGGCACTGGCCCAGCACGGCCAGCGCTGACGTGCGATCCTGAGCCCCCTGCTCCATCTGCCCCACGCCGTCACCATGCAGCCACGCAACAACGACGTCTTCACCCCCAGCCAGCTCAACACCCTGGCGCGCGACCTGCTGGAAGGCAGCTTCCCGGCGATCTGGGTGGAAGCCGAACTGGGCAGCGTGGCGCGGCCGGCGTCCGGCCATCTGTATTTCACTCTGAAGGACGCGCGTGCACAGTTGCGCGCTGCGATGTTCAGAATGAAGGCGCAGTACCTGAAGTTCGTYCCGCGCGAKGGCATGCGCGTGCTGGTGCGCGGCAAGGTGACCCTGTACGACGCCCGTGGCGAGTACCAGATGGTGCTGGACCACATGGAGGAAGCCGGCGAAGGCGCACTGCGTCGCGCGTTCGAGGAACTGAAGGCGCGGCTGGAAGCCGAGGGACTGTTCGACCCGGCCCGCAAGCGGCAGATGCCGGCCCACGTGCAGCGCCTGGCGGTGATCACCTCGCCCACCGGTGCCGCCGTGCGCGATGTGCTGAGCGTGCTCGGCCGCCGCTTCCCGTTGCTGGAAGTGGATCTGCTGCCGACCCTGGTGCAGGGCGCAACCGCTGCCGCGCAGATCACCCGCCTGGTGCAGGCCGCCGATGCCAGCGGTCGCTACGACGTGATCCTGCTGACCCGTGGTGGTGGCTCGCTGGAAGACCTGTGGGCCTTCAACGATGAAGCGCTGGCCCGCGCAATCGCCGCCAGCGGCACGCCGGTGGTCTCGGCGGTGGGTCACGAAACCGACTTCAGTCTCAGCGATTTCGCTGCTGACCTGCGCGCGCCTACGCCATCGGTGGCCGCGGAACTGCTGGTACCCGATCAGCGCGATCTGGCCCTGCGCCTGCGCCGCAACGCGGCTCGCATGGTGCAGCTGCAACGCCACGCCATGCAGCAGGCCATGCAGCGCGCTGATCGCGCCCTGCTGCGCTTGAACGCACAGAGTCCGCAGGCACGACTGGATCTGCTGCGCCGTCGTCAGCTGGACCTCGGACGTCGCTTGCATGCGGCGCACAACCAGCAGCAGGAGCGTCGCGCAGCCCGTTTGCGCCACGCTGCTGCAGTGTTAAGGGGCCATCATCCGCAGCGGCAGATGGAGGCGCTGCGACGTCGCCTTGCCGCGTTGGGCGGTCGCCCGCAGGCCGCGCTGCAGCGCCTGCTGCAGCGTGATGCGCTGCGCCTGCGTGGCCTTGCACGTTCGCTGGAAGCGGTCAGTCCGCTGGCGACCGTCGCGCGTGGCTACAGCATCGTGACCCGTGCAGAGGATGGCGCGTTGGTGCGCCGGATCGAGCAGGTGCAACCGGGTGACGCACTGCAGGCCCGGGTCGGCGACGGCGTGATCGACGTACAGGTGACTGCGGTCAAGTAAGGGGTGTTCGGCAGGGCTGCGCCCTGCACCCGCAGAAGCAACGGCAACAGCCGAAGCAACGGCAGAAGCGGGTTTCCTGAGGGATGGCGGGGCGGGCCCGGTTGCGGGGGACGCTGCAAGTACGTCCATGTAAGCTCGGTCGCGCCATCCATG
>NZ_JBFTNR010000062.1:0-9842 GCF_056665995.1 Stenotrophomonas sp. 05L44_2 | reverse complement strand
GTAGCGACCTTCTTGCCGACGACCGTCCTGGCGGCCACGGTCTTCTTGGCCACAGCCTTCTTGGCGGTAGCGACCTTCTTGCCGACAACCTTCTTGGCAGCAGCGGTCTTCTTGGCCACAGCCTTCTTGGCGGTCGCAACCTTCTTGGTGGCGGCCTTCTTCACGGTAGCGACCTTCTTGCCGGCAGCCTTGGTGGTCTTCTTGGCAGCAGCAACCTTCTTGGTCACGGTCTTGCCGGCAGCCGCCTTCTTCTTGGCCACTTCCTTCTTCAGGGCAGCAGCTTCGGCCTTGGCGTTCTTCTTGGCCGCTTCCAGCTTCTTCTTGGCGTTGGCAACGGTCTTGCCGACCGACTTGGCAGCCTTCTCGGCCTTCTTGGCAACGGTCTTCTCGACCTTGGCCACGACCTTCTTGGCCTTGGCGACGCGGGTGGTGGCAGCCTTGCGGGCGCGCTTGACGGTCTTCTTGACCGACTTCACTGCGTCTTCGGCGGCGTGGGCGATGGTCTCGCCGACGTTGGTGGCGGTTTCTTTCACGTTCTCGACGGCGTCGGTCACGACCGACACACCATTACCGTTGCTCATGTTGCCCTCCTAGGGGCCTGGATTGTCAAAACGGGGCGATGCTATACCGACAATGGCTATCGTGGAACGGGCACGSCYGGYCAATCGCATCCKGTGCGACGCAACTGRWGTAAGCGATAGCGGCGGCGGACGTGCCCCGCAGTCAGGAAATCCCTTTTTTTAAGCAGTGTGCTGCGCAGCCTGCCTGCTGCTGGCGTGCCGATGCAGGCACTGGCAGCAGCCACACATCCGCGCAGCACTGAGCGTCATCGCAAGGTCGGGATGCGCGGAACTGCGCAAGTGTCGCGGTGTATCAGGGCGCTGCCGGCGTGCCTTGCGGCACTCGCTCGCGGCTGTCGCGAACAGCGTTGTGGTGCGCGCGTCAGCTTTCCGGCGCCTGCGGTGAGGGTCGGATTTTCATGGGGCATTTATCCAGATCGCGACACACTCATTCAGCTTGTTCTACCGTATGCGTCAACGGCCCCAACCTCAGCCTGCGAACCGACTCCCATGCGACCGCTTCCCACCCTGCTTACGCTCGCAATCGCCGCTGCCTTCGGCGGCTTCGTTGCCACCGGCCTCAATGCGCACCTGGACAACCGTGCCGATGCCGCTCCGCTGCCGGCGGTACTGCCCACCTCCGCAGCGCTGCCGGCCGCGGTCGCCGGGCAGGCGGTGCCTTCGCTTGCACCGATGCTGGAAAAGGCGATGCCGGCGGTGGTCAGCGTCAACACCAAGCAGGTGGTGCGGGTACGCAACCCGTTCTTCAACGACCCGTTCTTCCGCCGCCTGTTCCCGGACATCCCGCAGGAGCGGATCAACGAGTCACTCGGTTCGGGCGTCATCATCGATGCCACCGAAGGCCTGGTGCTGACCAACCACCACGTCATCGACAACGCTGATGACGTGCAGGTGACACTGGCCGATGGGCGCACGGTGAAGGCCGAGTTCCTCGGCTCGGACCGCGACACCGACATCGCGCTGATCCGCATTCCGGCGCAGAACCTGACCGACATCAAGCTGGGCAACAGCGACCAGCTGCGGGTGGGCGACTTCGTGGTCGCCATCGGCAATCCGTTCGGTTTCAGCCAGACGGTCACCTCGGGCATCGTCTCGGCGGTGGGCCGCAGTGGCATCCGCGGGCTGGGCTACCAGAACTTCATCCAGACCGATGCMTCGATCAACCCCGGCAATTCCGGTGGCGCACTGGTCAACCTGCAGGGCCAGCTGGTGGGCATCAACACCGCCAGCTTCAACCCGCAGGGCAGCATGGCCGGCAACATCGGCCTGGGCCTGGCGATTCCGTCGAACCTGGCCCGCAGCGTGGTCGACCAGCTGGTCAAGCATGGTGTGGTGGTGCGCGGCACGCTGGGCATCGAAAGCCAGAACCTGAGCGCGCAGATCGCGCAGGGCCTGGGCCTGGGCGAAACCCGTGGCGCCCTGGTAACCCGCGTGCTGGCCGGTTCGGCCGGTGCCGCCGCAGGACTGAAGCCGGGCGACGTGGTGGTATCGGCCAACGGCCAGCGCGTGGACAGTGCCGAAGCACTGCACAACGTGGAAGGCCTGGCGGCGGTGGGCAGCGTGCTGACTCTGGACGTTCGCCGCGAAGGCAAGCCGCTGCAGATCAAGGCAACGCTGAAGGAACAGGCGCGCGTGGTCAGCGGCGAGAGCCTGGACCCGCGCCTGACCGGTGCCAGCTTCGTCGACCTGCCCGAATCGCTGCGTCAGTCTGGCGTGGGCGGCGTGCTGGTCAGCGAGGTCAAGCGCGGCAGCCGCGCCGCGACCAATGGCCTGCAGCAGGGCGACATCATCACCGACGCCACGGTGGGCGAGTTCGCCGACCTGGCCAGCTGGCGCGCCAATTTCCAGCAGCGCCCGCCCACCCTGGTGCTGCGCGTGCTGCGCAACAATGGCCAGCAGCAGGGCCAGTTGGTGATGCGCTGATCGCCTGGCCGTAACGCCCCCTATACCCACGTGATGCTATTGCTGTACGTCCAGGTCGGCCAAGCGCCGATCGCCCGTTCCCCCATCGCAACAGGAGTGATTCGATGAGCCCCACCAATACCGAGAACCTGAAGGACCACCTGGGTGAAGCCGGTTCCCACCTGAAGCAGGCCGCCAGCGCTGCCGGCGGTGCGATCAAGGGCGCTACCGGCGCCGCGACCGATGAACTGCGCATCGGCAAGGCCAACGTCAAGGCTGAACTTTCCGACAGCGCGCTGTCGGGCCTGGCTGCTGCCGAGTTCGGTGGTGCCGCCGCCAAGGAACAGGTCGACGCGCTGATGGACAAGGGCAAGGACCTGATCGACAGCGCTGCTGAGCTGATCCGCGAACGTCCGCTGGCCTCGTTCGGCGTGGCCTTCGCTACCGGCTGGATCATCGCCAAGCTGGCCCGCGGCAGCGACAAGTAAGCTGCGGCGTGAGCGAAGACACCACGCAACGTCCTGATCCGGCGGCCACGCCGCCGTTGGACGAAAGCATCCGCCAGGTCGGCGCAGCCGGCCAGGCGACTGCCGATTCGGCCAAGCACTCACTGCGTTCGCTGCGCCGGTTGGCGTCGGCGGACTTCGCGCTGGCGCGCAGCGCATTCGGCCGCGCATTGGCCTGGGCCGGCGTCGCCATCGTGTTCGGTGCGTCGGCCTGGCTGTTGCTGGCCGCCACCCTCATCGCCCTGCTGCAGAGCTTCGGCCTGAGCTGGCTGCAGGCCCTGCTGATCACCTCGCTGCTGAGCCTGGCCGTCACCGGCTATGCGATCTGGCGCGTTTCCTACTTCTTCCACCACACCGGCATGCACGCCACCCGGCGTCAGTTGTCCCGGTTGGGCCTGTTCGATGAGCCCACCGATGATGATCCCGATGCCGGCGTGCAGATCCCGGAGGGCAAGCCATGAAGTTCGGTGCACTGCAGCGGCGTGTGAAACGTTGCGAACAGGTGATGGCCGTGCGCCTCGGCGAGACCCAGGACCACTGGAACGTGCTCAGCCAGGTCTGGCGACAGGGCTGGTCGCCACTGCGCATCGTGGTGGTGGGTCTGGCCGGCGGATTCATCGCCGGCAAGCTGGAGGTTCCGGGCAAGGTCAACGGAGCGCGTTGGCTGCAGATGGTCGGTTCGGTGTCCAGCCTGTTCGCCAGCGCCCAGGCCGCGTTTGCTTCGGTGGTGGCGGCGCAGGCGGCGGAAACCGCAGACGATGCCGCCGACCAGGTGGATGAGGCGGCCGGGCCGCCACCCGCCGCTGCGGCACGAC
The DNA here is from genome assembly GCF_056665995.1 of Stenotrophomonas sp. 05L44_2. Classification (NCBI taxonomy): domain Bacteria; kingdom Pseudomonadati; phylum Pseudomonadota; class Gammaproteobacteria; order Lysobacterales; family Lysobacteraceae; genus Stenotrophomonas; species Stenotrophomonas sp. 05L44_2. The sequence continues at coordinate 6,038 of NZ_JBFTNR010000062.1, read as the reverse complement.
CGGCAGCACGCCCGGTGGCCGAGCCCGAGCTGCGTGAGCCCCGTCCGGCCGAAGCGGCGACCGAGATGTCCGAACGTTGACGAACCTTACCCGCCGCGTTGATCGCGGCGGGCCGATAATGGGCTTCTCTTTCTGGTCGGTGCGTCGATGAGCGAGTCCCTGTTGTCCCCGTCGTCGCCTGCGCCGGACGAGTCCGCACCCCTGCCGCCGCCCTCGCGCCCACGTGGCCCGATGTCGCTGGTGATCCTGGCGACCCTGGCCGTGGCGTTCACCCTGTGGGCGGCGCAGGACATCATCCTGCCGGTCCTGCTGGCGATGTTCTTCGCCCTAGTCGGCAACCCCATCCTGCGCCTGCTGCAGAAGCTGTGGATTCCGCGCGCGCTCGGCGCCCTGCTGGTGCTGGGCGCCGGCCTGGGCGTGACCGGTGCGCTGGCGGTGCAGCTGATCGGCCCGGCGATGGACTGGGCACAGGAAGCACCGCAGCAGCTGCGCAAGGTTGCGCGCCAGGTGCAGGACCTGACCAAGCCGGTGCAGCAGGCCAACCAGGCCGCAGAGAATTTCGCGCGCGTGGCCGGCGGCGACGGCAACCGCAAGGTGCAGGTGATCCGCACCCAGCTGGACGACCCCTACCGGATGCTCACCCGTGCGCCGCGGCTGGCCGCCTCGGTGCTGGCCGTCGTGCTGCTGACGCTGTTCTTCATGATCTACGGCCAGAGCCTGCAGCGTGCAGCGATCGCCCTGTTCCCGAACCGGCAGCAGCAGCGTTTCACCAGTGACATCCTGCGCTCGATCGAGCATGAGGTGTCGCGCTACGTATTGACCATCAGCGTGATCAACACGGTGGTCGGCCTGCTGTTGGCCGGGGTGCTGATGCTGCTGGGCATCGGCCTGCAGGAGGCGCTGCTGTGGGGAACCGTGGCGGCGCTGCTGAATTTCGCGCCCTATGTCGGTCCGCTGCTCGGCGTCGCATTGATGCTGCTGATGGGCTTTGTCGAGTTCCGCGACCCGCTGCAGGCACTGCTGCCTGCGGCCGCCTACCTGGCCCTGCATACCCTGGAAGGGCAGCTGGTGACGCCGATCGTGCTTGGTCGGCAGATGAAACTGTCACCGCTGGTGCTGATCCTGGCGCTGATGGTGTTCGGCTGGGCCTGGGGCATGATCGGCCTGCTGCTGGCGGTGCCGCTGCTGGTCTGCATCAAGCTGGTGCTGGCGCGGCTGGACGGCATGCACGGCTGGGCGCGGCTGCTGGAGTGAGGCGCGCTCCATCGACGGGCGTGCGGGGAGAGGAACGGTGGGACGGCGAAGGCTGGCAGAATATGCGCCCGCTTTTTCCCAGGATGGAACCCTCCCCATGTTCTCTTTCGCGCGTCGATGCCTCGCCCTGACCTGCCTGGCCGCCCCCGCCTTCGCCGCCGCCCCGCCCAGTGCGGAAGTGGCCCGCACCCAGCTGGTGGAGGCCATCACCTGCCAGCGCCATCTCACGCCCGAACAGTTCGATGCCATGGCCAAGGTGCTGATGCCCGCCGGGGCCAAGACCAGGGACGAGTACGACGACGGCTACACACTGGCCTCGCCGCTGATGGTGCTTGGCCTGCCGGTGACCCATGTGACTTCCTACGACGGCTCCAGCGGCGAGGATGGCGTGGACAGTTACACGGCGTACTTCGGCAGCGCGGAAATCAGCAAGGTCGCCGCCTTGGCGAAGATGCCGCCGCCGGTGGCCGGTGGCTACCGGCGCGAAGTGGGCAGGCATGACCTGAGCGTCGATCGCGTCGATGGCCAGACCGTCCTGTACTGCTCCTACGACCTGCGCAGCCACTGACGGCGGCGGCGCCTGCCCGCCGCGCGCATGAAAGCCCGCGCGGGCAGGCGTAGAATGGCGGGGTGAAATTCCCTGTCCTTGCCATCACCCTCGACCTCGACGATACGCTGTGGCCGTTCGCTCCGATCGGCGCCCGCATCGACCAGGTCCTGTTCGACTGGATGCGCGAACACAGCCCCGCCACCGCCGCGATGTATCCGGTGGCGGCCATGCGCGAACTGCGCGAGCGCTCGTTCCGCGACAACCCCCACCTGCATTTCGACCTGAGCGCGCTGCGCCGGCTGACGATCCAGGAGGCGCTGGAAAACAGTGGCGCCAGCCTGGATCTTCTGGAACCGGCGTATGAAGTGTTCTACGCCGCGCGCAACCAGGTGGAGTGCTACCCCGATGCGCTGGACGCACTGGCGCGTATCGCCGCGCGGGTGCCGGTGGCCGCGTTGAGCAACGGCAACGCCGATCTGGAACGGATCGGCCTGGCCCATCACTTCAGCTTCCAGCTGGGCGCGCGCGAGCATGGCGCGGCCAAGCCGGAAGCGAGCATTTTCCACGCTGCCTGCGACCGCCTGGGCGTCGCCCCGGCGCAGGTGCTGCACGTGGGCGACCACGTCGAGATGGACGTGGCCGGCGCGATGSSYGCCGGCCTGCGCGGCTGCTGGATCAACCGCGAAGCGGCCACCTGGAACCATCCGCAGCTGCAGCCTGACCTGCAGTTCGACACCCTCACCGGCCTGGCCGATTGGCTCGATGCCAACCTCGACGCCGCCGACGCTGACGCATCCCGGAGTACCTGACGCATGAGCGAGATCACTGGCTTCACCGCCGACACCACCGCCGCACTGCCGCTGCACGTGCTGGACCGCAGCCAGTTCGAGGCGTGGAAGAACAGCCAATCTGCTGCCACCCAGGCGTGGTTGAAGTCGCAGGGCTTCACTGCGGGCGCGCATTCGGTTGCGCTGCTGCCCGGCGCCGATGGCCTGGCTGGCGCGGTGATCGGCGTCGGTGATCGTGCCGATGCCTACAGCTACGCCCATGCACCGCATGCCCTGCCGGAAGGTAGCGTGTGGCAGCTGGCCAGCGAACTGCCGGCCGCCGAGCAGGCGCTGCTGCAGCTGGGCTGGGGCCTGGGCAGCTACCGCTTCGACCGCTACCGCAAGCGCAACCGCGCGCCGGCCCAGCTGGTGGCTGCACCGACCGGCGAAGTGGCCGACCTGATCGCCGCCAGCCTGCGCGTGCGTGACTGGGTCAACACGCCGACCGAAGACATGGGCCCGCAGCAGCTGGAAGACGCCGCGCGTGCCCTGGCTGAAGCGCATGGCGCGCAGGTGGAAGCCATCACCGGCGACGAACTGCTGGCGCAGAACTTCCCGGCCATCCATGCGGTGGGCCGTGCCTCGCACCGTGCGCCGCGGCTGATCGTGCTGCGCTGGGGCAAGGAGACCGACCCGGCGCTGGCACTGGTCGGCAAGGGCGTSTGCTTCGATACCGGCGGCCTSGACATCAAGCCGGCCGATGGCATGCGCAACATGAAGAAGGACATGGGCGGCGCCGCACACGCGCTGGCCCTGGCCGGGCTGGTGATGGCCCAGCAGCTGCCGGTGCGCCTGACCCTGCTGGTACCGGCGGTGGAAAATGCGATCGGCCCGGATGCCTTCCGTCCGGGCGAAGTGATCGCCACCCGCAAGGGCCTGAGCGTGGAGATCGACAACACCGATGCCGAAGGCCGGGTGATCCTGTGCGACGCGCTGACGTTCGCCGGTGAGCAGAAGCCGGACCTGGTGCTGGACTTCGCCACGCTGACCGGCGCGGCACGCATCGCGCTGGGCCCGGACCTGCCGGCGCTGTTCAGCAACGATGACACGCTCGCCCAGCAGTGGCTGCAGGCTGGCGACGCCACCCGTGACCCGGTGTGGCGCATGCCGTTGTGGCGCCCGTACCTGCGTTACCTGAGCAGCGGCATCGCCGACCTGGCCAAYGCCGGTTCGCGCATGGCCGGCTCGGTCACCGCSGCGCTGTACCTGGAACGCTTCCTGGAAGACGGACAGCGCTGGGCACATCTGGACGTGTATGCCTGGAACGATGGCGAGCGCCCGGGCCGCCCGGCCGGTGGCGAAGCCCTGGCCCTGCGTTCGGCCTGGACGATGCTGAAGGCACGTTACGGCTGATGGAGCCGCCGGGCATGGCCCGGCGCTGCCCATGCCGGTGGGTGCCGACCTTGGTCGGCACTGCATCAACCTGCAAATCTGACGAAAAATTGAATTTCGGCCCCGGCCGGGTTCTGCGAGGATGGTGTGGTCGCCCACCCACACATCCGTGAAGGCAGGACTCCGACCATGTCGCTCTTCCGCTACACCCGCGCCGGCCAGGAGYCGGGCGCGCCGCGCCGGCATTCGCCCTTGCCCTGGATCGCGCTGATCGCACTGATCCTGGGCATCGTTGCCCTCGCCTTCGCCTGGCTGGCCGGTTGGATCGGCCGCGACCGGCTGACCGCACAGCGCTTCACCGACACCATCGAGGCCACCGGCCCTGCACATCCCGGCTTCCGCCGCGCGCACAGCAAAGGGGTGTGCGTGAGCGGCTGGTTCGAACCCAGCGCACAGGCGCCCACGCTGTCCAGCGCACGGGTGTTCTCGCAGGCGAAGGTTCCGGTGCTGGGCCGGCTGTCGATCGGCGGCGGCGATCCGCACGGCGCCGATGGCAGCGCGCGCGTGCGCAGCATCGCCGTGCAGCTGGTGGGCGATGACGGGCAGGAATGGCGGATGGCGATGAACAGCTTCCCGTTCTTCGCCGTGCCCACCGCCGAGGCGTTCTACGAGCAGACCCGCGCGCAGATTCCGGATCCGGCCACCGGCAAGCCCGACCCGCAGAAGATGGCGGCCGTGCTGGCCAGATACCCCAGCGCACAGGCCTTCCAGCAGTGGGCCAAGAGCGCACCGTGGACCAGCAGCTGGGCCAACACCACCTTCAACAGCGTCAACAGTTTCTGGTTCACCAACGCGCAGGGACAGAAGCGCGCGGTGCGCTGGCGCTGGCAGCCGCAGGCGCCGCTGGTGGAGATGGATGCGGAGGCGCGCAAGCAGGCCAATGTCGATTTCCTCAGCCAGGAACTGCAGCAGCGCCTGGCCACCGGCCCGGTGCGCTGGAACCTGGTGGTCAGCCTGGCCGCGCCGGGCGATGCCATTGATGATCCCTCGGTGCCGTGGCCTGAATCGCGCGAACAGGTGGTGGCGGGCGTGCTCAGCCTCGACCGCATGCAGTCGCAGGAAGAAGGCGCCTGCGGCCAGCTCAACTTCGATCCGCTGATCGTGCCCAGCGGCGTGCGCGGCAGCGACGACCCGATCCTGGCTGCGCGCTCGGCGGTGTATTCGCAGTCGTTCAACCGCCGCGAGCGCGAGCGCGCCAGCGGTGCGGCGGCACAGACGAAGGGGGAAGCACGATGAGTACCGGCAACGGCCACTTCAACCTGCTCGCCCGGGTGCTGCACTGGTCCATGGCGCTGATGATCATCGCCATGCTGTTCATCGGCGTGACCATGGTCGCCTCGCTGCACCTGCGCCCCATGCTGATCGACCTGCACCGGCCGCTGGGTATCGCCATCCTGCTGCTGGCGGTGCTGCGCCTGTACAACCGCCTGCGCCACCGCCCACCGCCGCTGCCAGCGGATCTTCCCGCGTGGCAGGTGCTGGCCGCGAAGGCTTCGCACTGGATGCTGTACGCGTTGATGCTGGCGATGCCGCTGATCGGCTGGGCGATGCTGTCGGCCGGCGGCTACCCGATCGTGCTGGGCGGTGGCCTGCACCTGCCGCCGATCGTGCCGCACACGCCAGCGCTGTACGCCGCGCTGCGCAATGCGCACAGCCTGCTGGCATACGTGTTGTTCGCCACGGTGCTGATGCACGTGGGTGCGGCGCTGTTCCACCTGTGGGTGCGCCGCGATGGCGTGTTCCAGGCGATGGCACGCGGGAAGGATTGAATGGGTTCGCCGGGGGTTCCCGGCTGCCCTTTTCCGCGACTGCGGAGGGGTGTCACTTTTCTTTTCGCGCGAAAAGAAAAGTAACCAAAAGAAACGCGCCGCCAGCCGCGAGCCGGCGTGCTKCGCACGCCGGTRCCCTGYGYTCCTCGGTCCGTCGAGGGACGGCGCGGGAACTCGCTGCGCTCAGACACCCGCGCCTCTTCGCCCTCGCCGGACCTGCGGTGCTCGGCTCGCTTGAAGGCGGAC
>NZ_JBFTNR010000061.1:0-9856 GCF_056665995.1 Stenotrophomonas sp. 05L44_2 | reverse complement strand
GTTAGTATCTGCTGGAGGTTCCTGACGTTAACTTCGACCTGGAGGTCACTGTGCGATTTTCATGTTTTGGTGCGACCACTGCATTTTTGATTCTCGCCGCTGCCCCGGCATTCGCGGGCGGTCCGTCGGACTTCCATGGAAAGCCGTTGGCAACTGCTGGACTGGGTCAGGCAAGTCCTGCCGCGATCAATCTCAGTCAAGACCCCAGCTGGCAGCTGTTTGGATTCCAGCGCGATGGGATCACCTATCTACAGGTGAATGACCTGCTCGGAAACGTGCAGTTGATCATCGGCAATGCTGGAGGCACATACTGGGTGCTGCCGGCAGGCAACAACGCGGCCCGGGTTTCGCTGCCCCAGCAGCAGATCCAGATACCGGCAGGTGCCACCCGCTCGCAGATCTACAGCGCCAGTGATTTCTCGCTGGTGCGTTACCGCAGCGGCAGCGACGTTATCTGGTCGGTCGAAACACCGTAAAGACAGTGAGGAGCGCAGCGGCGTCGGGGTCTCCGCGCCGCTGCGATTGCCACGATGGACGCGGCCGAGCAGACCCCGGGCGTCAGGTCTGGGTCTGCGAGTTTCCCTGCCCGAAGGCCGTTACGTGATCCATCGCGTTGAACGATGCCATGCCGAGGGCGGCGGAATCATCCGTTTCCACCATCGCCATCCGTATCCGGTTCCGATGGCACTGCACTGTCCCGCCATACGCAATCGTCCGGCCAGCCAAGCGCTCGACCGTGGCGGTAACGGTGGACGGTGACAGGTTGCGGTATGAATCCAGTAGTGCGACCGTCATCAGGATGCCGCGGCGTCCGCCTGTCTGGCCGCAACGTACGCGGATGCGGATCTGGCCTGATTCACTGTTGATCAACAGCGAAACAGCATCGGTGAGTGCGCGATAGGCGGCTAGCTGCAGGCCGACGCTGAGCTGGCAGGGATCGCCGAGCAGGCGAGGGCGCATCACCCGATGGCTCAGGTCCCAGCTTTCACGTACGCCGCCGGCCTGGAGGGCGACATAGAGCCCGAGATGTTCCAACGCGGCCGGATAGACCATGCTGGTCTGTTCCCTGAACTGTCGCGAATGGACCGAAGCCATGTGCAGAAGGCTGTTCGCTATAGTGGGATGGCCCTGAGCATTGAGCCAGTTCACCACCTCGCTGAGCGAGGTGTCGATACCGTCCCCCAGTTTCCTCAGGTGCCGCGCGCGCTCGCGGAGATCTAGCTCGCTTGCCACCAGTGAATTTCGCGCATGCTTGAGCGCATCCCTTTCACCCACTTCGCCCAATCGCGAACGGTGGTAGTAGTGGGTAATGCGCGACCCCAGCACCAACAGTGCAGCGCCGGTGACCGCCATTATCTGCTGGGTCGCGAAGGCGGCTGGATCGAATGCTCCCGTGTAGGGACTGGGCGTGGTGAGGCCGATGATCAGGTTGAGCGAGGGCACTCCGATCGCCGCACCTCGCCAGCCGTACAGGCAGGTAAGCACGACGACTGGCAGCGCCATCAGCAGCTGCATCGACGTCTTGGCATTGACTTCGTCCAGGGGCAGCTGTGCGGCATACAGACCAATCATCGCCATCATCGTCAGGGCGGCGAGTGCAGGCGGGGCAAAGCCTGACGTCCACCGGGCGTTGCTGGTCCGTCGTGTCCACAGCAACGCGAGCGGCGCAAGGGTCAGAATGCCGATGAAGTCGCCAACCACCAAGCGTGCGATGCTGGCAAGCACCGGCATCTCGGGGGGTGTCGGCCAGAGAAGGTGTGCCAGCATCAGATTGAGCGCGGTGACCACCAGCGCCGAAGCCGCCGCGACTGAAATCAGCCACGCATTCTTCGTGGTCACCATCATCTTCCGGTGGAGATGCACGATCAGCATCACGGCAGGCATCAGCAGTGCCGAACCAAGTACGATCCAGGCCAGCCCATACTTCTCGATCATTGGCACGCGCATCTGCGCAAAGTAGGCATATTCGCCCAGCAGCAGGTATGGCCACCAACGCGGGGGGAACAACAGCACTGCAGCGACGCGGACGCCGGCCGGCAGATAGAACTGGTCGAGCGACAACTGGCGCGACGCCCAGCATGCAACGGCGTACAGCAGCGCAAGGACCAGCCCCGCCGGGCGGATACGCAACTTCAGCTGCAGGCCTTCATTCCACCAGTTCAATCGCACTACCCCTTCACAGTACGTTCCCTGTCAGCATCCATTCGCCGCGGGACCCGGTTCTTAGCGACGGTATCGACACGCGTTCGATTATGCAATCGCCTCAGCGCTCGGCCCGGCAAGTGAGAAAGTCATCACAGGAATGCCGGCGGCGACGAGTTTCACAGTTTTCGGGGGGCGGTAGATTCAGCTCGCTTCCTGATCAGCTCACCACAACGCATCCCGCAGCTTGTACCAGGACATSGCCGCCACCAGCAGCGGCRTGCGCAGCAGSCGKCCGCCGGGGAAGGGGCCATGGCGCAGGCGCTGGAACACGTCCAGCCGCTCGCTCTGGCCAACGATGGCTTCGGCGATCACTTCACCGGCCAGCCCGGCCGCTGCCACGCCGTGGCCGGAGAAGCCCTGCGCGAAGTACACATTCCCATCCAGCCGGCCCCAGTGCGGGGCACGGTTGCGGGTGATGTCCACATAACCGCCCCAGACCTGCTGCAGCGGGATGTCGGCCAGTTGCGGGAACACCTCGTGCATGCGCCGCTGCATCACCCGGTGCAGGCCCGGCGGCGGCAGCGCGGAATAGCTGGCGCGGCCACCGAACAGCAGGCGGTGGTCATGGCTGAGCCGGAAATAGTCCAGCGCCCAGGCCGTGTCGGAGACCGCCATGTTGTTCCCGATCAGGGCGCGGGCGCGTTCGGCCCCCAGCGGTGCACTGGCGCCGATATACGTACCGACCGGCATGATGCGCCGCTCAAGCTCGGGCACCAGCCCCTGCAGCAGGGCGTTGCCGGCCACCACCAGCTGCGGCGCGCGCACGCTTCCGTGGTCGGTATGCAGCACCGCATGTGCGCCGCGTTGAATGCGCGTCACCGGCGATTGTTCGTGGATGACCACCCCGGCTGCGCGCGCGGCATCGGCCAGCCCGCGGGCGTAGGCCAGCGGATGCAGGTGGGCGCTGAGTGGGTCGAACATCGCCGCGCGGTAGCGCGGGCTGTCCAGTTGCCCACGCAGGGTATCGCGCTCCCACCACTGCATCGGGTAATCGTAATGTCGCTGCAGGTGTTCGCAGTTGGCGCGCAGGTCGCGCTCGTGGCGTGCGCGGATGGCAACGCTGGCGTGGCCCTCCACCCAATGGCACTCGATGCCATGCCGGTCGATGCGCGCGCGCATCGCCTGTACCGCCTCGCGCGACCAGTCGAACAGGCGGCGCGCATCCTCGTGGCCGAGCTGGCGTTCCAGCTCGTCCACTTCGCAGCCGTAGCCGACCAGCGCCTGGCCACCATTGCGGCCTGAGGCTCCCCAGCCGATCCGCTGCGCTTCCAGCACCACCACCCGCTGGCCGCGCAGGGCCAGTTCCAGTGCGGCGGTGAGGCCGGTATAGCCGGCGCCCAGTATCGCCACATCGGCACGCAGTTCACCGCGGAACGGCGGCAATGCGGGCGGTTCGGGCAGGCTGCAGGCGTACCAGCTGGGCGGGAAGGCGGCGCTCACCGGCGGCCTCGCAGGAGCGGGAAAGGGCGTCGGAGCGGGGGAGGACGGTCGGGCTTCACGCCGATAGTTTGGCCCAAGCCGGGCGCCCGTGGTGTGAGGGCAGCGGCTTGCCGATGCCGATGCCGGGCGCGTACCTTGATGCCACGCCAAGGAGTTTCCCCATGCGCCGCCTACCCTGGGTGGGCCTGCCCACCGACAGCACCGTGCTCGGCCATCATCGTTTCGCGGTGGCCGGGGAAAAATATGTGCGTGCGTTGGTTGACGCTGCGCAGGCAACACCGCTGGTGCTACCGAGTCTGCAGCCGCCGCTGCCGGCGCGCGATTGGCTGCAGGGCCTGGATGGCCTGCTGCTGACCGGCGCGGTCAGCAACATCGAGCCGCAGCATTACGAAGGGGGTCGCACCTGGAACGGCAACCGGCATGACCCGGCGCGCGACGCCACTGCGTTCGCGCTGCTGCACGAGGCGCTGGCGTTGGATCTACCCGTGCTGGCGATCTGCCGCGGATTCCAGGAGTTGAATGTGGCGCTCGGTGGCACGCTGCATCCGCAGGTGCATGCAGTGCCCGGCCTGGCCGACCATCGCGAAGACCCGCAGGCGCCGGTGGAGGAGCAGTATGGGCCGGCCCATGCGATCACCCTGGCCGATGGGGGGTGGCTGGCGCAGTGGTGTGCCGCCGATCGGGTGCAGGTCAATTCCGTGCACGGGCAGGGCATCGCACAGGTCGCCGAAGGCCTGCAGATCGAGGCCTGGGCCGATGATGGCCTGGTCGAAGCAGCGCGCAGCCCGCGCCATCGATTCGTGCTCGGCGTACAGTGGCACCCGGAGTGGCGTGTCATGCAGACGCCGTTCTATCACGCTATTTTCCGTGCGTTCGGCCAAGCTTGCCGGCAGCACCAACAGAATCGACTGGAATCCCCATGAGTTCCCGAACGCGCCCGCGCAAGACGGCCACGCCCCCGCCCCCGCAGGAAAGCAGCCTGCTGCGCTGGCTGAAGGAGCGGCGCATCACCGAGGTCGAATGCCTGGTTCCGGACATCACCGGCAATGCGCGCGGCAAGATCATCCCGGCCGACAAGTTCTCGCACGATTACGGCACGCGCCTGCCCGAAGGCATCTTCGCGACCACCGTCACCGGCGAATTTCCGGACGATTACTACGACCTGACCTCGCCGTCGGACTCGGACATGATCCTGCGCCCCGACCCGGACACCGTGCGAATGGTGCCGTGGGCGACCGACCCGACCGCGCAGGTCATCCATGACTGCTACACCAAGAACGGCGAGCCGCATGAGCTGGCGCCGCGCAACGTGCTGCGCCGGGTGCTGGATGCGTATACCGAGCTCGGCCTGCGGCCAGTGGTCGCGCCCGAGCTGGAATTCTTCCTGGTGCAGAAGAACACCGATCCGGATTTTCCGCTGCTGCCCCCGGCGGGCCGCTCCGGTCGCCCGGAAACGGCGCGGCAGTCGTACTCGATCGACGCGGTCAACGAGTTCGATCCGATCCTCGACCTGATGTACGACTACTGCGATGCGATGAAGCTGGACGTGGATACGCTGATCCACGAATCCGGCGCGGCGCAGCTGGAGGTCAACTTCACCCACGCCAATGCGATGGATCTGGCCGACCAGGTGTTCCTGTTCAAGCGCACCATGCGCGAATCGGCGATGCGCCATGGGGTGTATGCCACCTTCCTGGCCAAGCCGATGGAGAACGAGCCGGGCAGTGCGATGCACATCCACCAGAGCCTGCTGCGCATCAGCGATGGCCAGAACGTGTTCACCGGCGAGCACGGTGGTGAGGACTTCAGTCCGCTGTTCGCCCATTACCTGGCGGGCCTGCAGAAATATGTGCCGATGGCCATGGCGTTCTTCGCGCCGAACGTGAATTCCTACCGGCGCCTGGTGTTCGGTGAGGTCTCGCCTAGCAACGTGCACTGGGGCTTCGACAACCGCACCTGCGGCCTGCGGGTGCCGCTGGATACGCCGGAGAACATGCGGGTGGAAAGCCGCTTTGCCGGCTCCGACGCCAACCCTTACCTGGCGATGGCCGCGACCCTGGCCTGCGGGCTGCTCGGCATCCGTGAGCGCCTGGCGCCGGATGCGCCGGTGACCGGCAGCGCCAAGGAACTGGGCTACGACCTGCCGCGTTCGCTGGGTGAAGCGCTGGACGGGCTGGAGCAGTGCAGCGAGCTGCAGGCCCTGCTCGGCGAGCGCTTCTGCCGCGCCTACACCTCGGTCAAGCGCAAGGAATACGAGACCTTCTTCCGCGTGATCAGTTCGTGGGAACGCGAGTTCCTGCTGCTGAACGTGTGAAGGCCGCGAATAGAAAAATCCCTCGCCGGGGGGTAGGCTGGCACCCGTCGCCGGCCCGGCCGGCCCCCCTTTCCGCATTCTGGAGCACCCGATGAAGCTGCGTATCCTCACGCTCGGCCTGGCCTCCGCCATGCTTTCCGCCTGTGGCGGCGGCAACGGCGGCGGACAGGACAGCCAGGTCCTGAACGTCTACAACTACAGCGACTACATCGCCGAAGACACCATCCCCAACTTCGAGAAGCAGAGCGGGATCAAGGTCRYCTACGATGTGTTCGACAGTGACGAGATGGTCGAGACCAAGCTGCTGGCCGGCAACAGCGGCTACGACGTKGTGGTGCCGACGCTGAACTTCTTCGGCCGGCAGATCCAGGCCGGCGTGTTCCTGCCGCTGGACAAGTCGAAGATCCCGAACCTGGCCAATCTCGACCCGGCGGTGATGAAGCGCATCGCTACCCAGGATCCGGGCAACCAGTACGGTGTGCCCTACATGATCGGCACCACCGGCATCGGCTACAACGTGGACATGCTGAAGGAGCGCTTCGGTGGCAGCACCGACATCGCCAACAGCTGGGACCTGGTGTTCAAGCCGGAAAACATCAGCAAGATGAAGGACTGCGGCGTGACCATCCTGGACACGCCGGCGGACATGATTCCGATCGCGCTGCACTACCTGGGCCTGGACCCGCACAGCGGCGATCCGGCCGACCTGCAGAAGGCGGCGGACCTGCTGAAGTCGATCCGCCCGTACGTGCAGAACTTCCACTCCTCGCAGTACGTGGGCTCGCTGGCCAACGGCGGCACCTGCCTGGTGGTGGGCTGGTCGGGTGACATCATCCAGGCCCGCGACCGTGCGGCCGAGGCCAGCAATGGCGTGCACGTGGCCTATTCGATCCCGAAGGAAGGCGCGCCGCAGTGGTTCGACATGCTGGCCATCCCGAAGGATGCCAAGCATCCGGAAGCGGCCTACGCGTTCATCAACTATCTGCTGGAACCGAAGGTGGCCGCGGCCAACACCAACTTCATCCACTACGGCAACCCGGTGCCGACCGCGACCCCGCTGGTGGACGAGGCGATCCGCACCGACCCGACCATCTACCCGCCGGCCGACGTGGCCGCGAAGATGTTCACCTATTCGATCAACACGCCGGAGACCGACAAGCTCTACACCCGGCTGTGGACCGAGGTGAAGACCGGTCGCTAAGCGTTTCCGGTAGCGCCGGGCCTTGCCCGGCAGCTGCCTTGCCCTGCGCCGGAGCCGGTACTGCCGGCCCGGCCAAGGTGCCGCTGGATGGCGGGCAACAGGTCGCGCGCATCGCGACCGCCGTTGCACAGGAATGATGAGCTCATCCGCTGCAGGTTGTGCATCCCGATGAAGAACAGGCCAGGCTGCGGGGAGACACCGAACTCGCCGAGCGGATAACCGTGTTCGTCCAGCACGCCGTCCACATGCAGCCACGGCCATTCGGCGACGAAGCCCGTGGCGAGGACAACCGAGCGGATGCCGGCAGCGTTCAGATCAAGTTCGCGCGGCGAGGCGTCCGGCTCCCAGTGCAGGTACACCTCTTCGGGAATGTAGCGGGCATCATCGGTGCGCGGTTCGGGCCGCGTGGCGTAGTACCCGCTTGCCAGTGAATCGAGATAGGCGTACTCGGCCCGCGTTGCTTCGACCGCAGTGCGCAGCTGTGGGCGGACATCGGCGAAGCGCGCGATGTCCGCGTCGAAGCCCTGCAGGCGGCCCAGCAGCGTGATGCCCTCGCGATGCATCGACAGCAGGCTGATCGAGCTGCCCAGGCCTGCGCGTCCCTTGCCGGAAATCAGCGGGAACTCTGCGGTCCGGGCCTTGSGCAGCGCGTCCGGCTCCCCGGCGAGTACCCCGGCCGATTCACTCACATGCTGGTGGATGCGTCCGGCCATGTCCCACCAGGTCATCGAATCCTTGCCGCGCAGCCGGCGCGTATGCGAATGGCGCTCGGCCAGCGACCAATACACGGTGCGGCCGCTGGCGCGGAGATCCTGGGCGATCTGCGCGCCGGACTGGCCGCCGCCGATGACCAGCACAGCGCCGTCGGGAAGCTGCCGGCAATTGCGGTAGTTGCTGGAGTGCAGTACCGCCAGCGCCGGCCCGGGCGCAAAGGGAACGCGGGGCATCCGGGGACGGCCGTATTCGCCGGTGGCCACCACCACCGCAGCGGCCTGGATCGGCCCGCGGCTGGATTCGATGGCGTAGCCGCCCGCCTTGGGCGTGACACGCAGGACCGCGCAGCCTTCGTGGATCGGCAGTGACCTTTCGCAGGCGTAGTCGCGGAGCCGCTGGATCACTTCCGGTGCAGCCATGAAGCCCTCCGGGTCGTCGCCCGCATAGGCGTGGCCATGCAGGGCCATCGTCGCGTTGGCGGTGTTGGTCTGGAAGGAATCCCAGCGCCGCCGCCAGCTGGCGCCCACGGTTTCCGCCTCCAGTACGCGATGCGCGAGGCCGGCCTCCTGCAGGACCGCGCTGAGTGACAGCCCGGCCTGGCCGGCGCCGATGATCACGACGTCACGCGGCGTAGATGCGGACGGGCAGCAGGGGAGAACCGGTGATGATTTGGAGTGGGCCATGTCGGATTCACTGGAGGGTCGAGGTGATTCCCCAATGACAGCGCGTGCCGGGTCAATGATTTCTGCTCTGAAAAACGTTGCATCTGCATGGATTGGCCGCGGACCAAGGCGAAGGCGTTGGTCGCCGGGCGTCGGTGCCGTTGCACCAACGGGCCATTGGCGACAAGCCGGTGGTCGGGTCTCACGCTGATGCGATCGCCACGTTCACTCCGCGTCGGCGCCGCCTGCCCTACCTTCCCGTACGGCACTGACCACCGCCACGAGACGATGACCGAACAGCCCCAGCGCGACGACAGCGCCCACGATGATGAAAACGAGCGGCGGAAGGAGCACGCCAAGCCCTCACCGCTGAAGAACCCCAAGGTCCGGTGGATGCTGGCGATCATCGGCATCCTCGTCGTGCTGGTGCTGATCGCTTGGCTGGCCTATCACCTCCTGGTCGGCCGCTACCTGCAGGACACCAACAACGCCTACCTGCAGGCCGACGCGGTGGCGGTCGCCCCGCGCATCAACGGCTACGTCACCGAGGTGCTGGTGCAGGACAACCAGTGGGTCAAGGCCGGCGAACCGCTGCTGCGCATCGACCCGCGCACCTACCGCGCCACCCTGGACCAGGCCGAGGCGGTGATCGCCGTGCGCGAGGCCGATATCGCGGCCGCCGCCGCCGGCGTGCAGGGCCAGCAGTCCAGCCTGCTGCAGGCCCGCACCCAACTCACCGCTGCCACCGCCTCGCTGCGATTCGGCAAGGCCGAGCTGGCCCGCTTCACCCCGTTGGCTGCCAGCGGTGCCGACACCCACGAACACGTGGAAAGCCTGCGCCACGACGTCGAACGTGCACAGGCCCAGTACGATGCGGCCAGGGCGCAGATCCAAGGCGCGCAGAGCCAGATCGAAGCCAGCCAGGCGCAACTGGAACAGGCCCAGGCCGGCCTGAAGCAGGCCCAGGCCGATGCCGCGCAGGCGCGGGTCGCCTTCGAGGACACCGAGCTTCGCGCGCGCATCGACGGCCGGGTCGGCAACAAGACCGTACAGGTGGGACAGTTCGTCGCTGCCGGCACCCGCACCATGACCATCGTGCCGGTCGAGTCGCTGTACCTGAGCGCCAATTTCAAGGAAACCCAGGTGGGTCTGATGCGTGCCGGACAGCCGGCCGAGATCAAGGTCGATGCACTGCCGGGCACTACCCTGCACGGCACTGTGGAGAGCATCTCGCCCGGCACCGGCTCGCAGTTCGCGCTGCTGCCGCCGCAGAACGCCACCGGCAACTTCACCAAGGTCGTGCAGCGCGTGCCGGTGCGC
>NZ_JBFTNR010000060.1:0-9914 GCF_056665995.1 Stenotrophomonas sp. 05L44_2 | reverse complement strand
CTTCATGCCCTGTGCGGCCAGGCCGATGGTGAGGCCGGCGATGGTGGTTTCATCCAGCGGGGTGTCGAGGATGCGGTCGGCGCCGAAGCGCTGCTGCAGGCCGGCGGTGGCGCGGAACACGCCGCCGTTGACGCCCACGTCTTCGCCCAGCACCAGCACCGACTTGTCGTGCTCCAGCTCCCAGGCCAGCGCCTGGGTGATGGCTTCGATGAGGGTGATCGGGGTGTCGGTCATGTTCTGTTCTCCGCGCGCGACGGCAGCGCTGTCGGCGGCGTTGGTGTGCGCGCTGGACGCGCCGTTCTTGATCTCATCCATGGCGCTGCTCCAGGGCGATCGCCTGGGCACGCTGGGCCAGCAGGTCCTGCGGCGGGTCGGCATAGAGGAAATCGAACATCGCCTCGACCGGCTGCACCGGCGTGTTGAGGTACAGGTTCACTTCCTCGTCCACGCGCTTGCCGCACTCGGCGGTCCAGGCAGCTTCTTCTTCCTCGCTCCAGACACCGGCGTTGGTCAGGTACTTGCGCAGGCGCAGCATCGGCTCGCGCTGCCAGGCATCCTTCACTTCGGCGTCGTCGCGGTAGCGACGGGCGTCATCGGCGGTGGTGTGGTCGGACAGGCGGTAGGTCATCAGTTCCAGCACGGTGCCGCCGTCGCCGGCCAGCGCACGCTCGCGCGCCTGCAGCATGGCGGCCATCACCGCGATCAGGTCGTTGCCGTCCACCTGCAGGCAGTGCAGGCCGCCGGCCAGGCCCTTCTGTGCCAGCGTCTCGGCACCGGTCTGCGCCGAACGCGGGACCGAGATGGCCCAGCCGTTGTTGACGATGCACAGGATCAGCGGCAGCTTGTAGGCACCGGCCGAATTCAAGGCCGCGTAGAAGTCGGTCTTGGAACTGCCACCGTCGCCGCATACGGCCACCGCGATCTGCGGTTCCTTGTTGAGCTTGAACTTCAGCGCAGCGCCTGCGGCGTGCAGGCACTGGGTGGAAATCGGCACGCAGAACGGGAAGTCCTTGGCGGCATTGCCACCGTAGTCGTTGCCGCGCTCGTCGCCGCCCCAGTACATCAGCACGTCGTGCGGGCGCACGCCACGCATGAACATCGCGCCGTACTCGCGGTAGGACGGTGCGAACACGTCGTCCTTCTGCATCGAGGCGCCGATGCCCACATGCGCGGCTTCGTGGCCGAGGCATGCGGCGTAGGTGCCCAGCTTGCCGGTGCGCTGCAGCGCGATCGACTTGSCGTCGAACACGCGCACGAACAGCATCTGCTTGAACATCGGCAGCAACGCGCGTGGGTCGCGCAGGGCTTCGGGCAGGTCATCGCGGACGAGCGTGCCGTCCGTGTCCAGATACTGCAGGTATTCGATCTTGAACTCAGCGGCAACCGTCATTGCGTACTGCACCTTCGACAGAGAAGTTACAAATGATATGAATCGCCATGTTAAGGAATGCGTACGAAAAAGCCGTCCTGCGGCGCAGCACGGCCCACCGGCCTTTGTACCCCCTTCCGGGCGCATGATGCCAATAACTTCAACGTATTCAGCCATTGCTGCAAAGCATCACAAGCGACGCTGGGCTGAGCGCCAGTAGAACGGCGCAAACGGTTCCACGCGCAACCACCGTTCCACAGCCCTACCGCACGCCCCGGTACGGTCATCACGGCTGCCAGCGCGGCGGCAACGCGCTACCCTTGCCGCCCCCGATCTGGTCCCGCCCATGTCCGTCGACAACAACCAACGCGATCTCGAAGCCGGTATCCACACCGATCTGCAGGGGCGGCTGACCTACGGCGGCTACCTGCGGCTGGACCAGCTGCTCAGCGCGCAGCAGCCGCTGTCCAACCCGCCGCATCACGACGAGATGCTCTTCATCATCCAGCACCAGACCTCCGAGCTGTGGCTGAAGCTGCTGGGCCACGAGCTGGGTGCGGCGATCGGCTTCCTGCAGCGCGATGAGGTCTGGCAGTGCCGCAAGGTGCTGGCGCGCAGCAAGCAGGTGCTGCGCCAGCTGACCGAGCAGTGGTCGGTGCTGGAAACGCTCACCCCGTCCGAGTACATGGGCTTCCGCGACGTGCTGGGCCCGTCCTCGGGCTTCCAGTCGCTGCAGTACCGCTACATCGAGTTCCTGCTGGGCAACAAGAACGCGCAGATGCTGCAGGTGTTCGAGCACGACACGGCCGGGCAGGCGCAGCTGCGCACCGTGCTGGAGGCGCCGAGCCTGTACGAGGAATTCCTGAAGTACCTGGCCCGCTTCGGCCACGCCGTGCCGGCGGTGTACGAGGCGCACGACTGGACCCAGCCACACGTGGCCGACGACAGCCTGCAGCCGGTCTTCGAACGCATCTACCAGGACACCGACCGCTACTGGCGCGAGTACGCGCTGTGCGAGGACCTGGTGGACCTGGAAACGGCCTTCCAGCTGTGGCGGTTCCGCCACATGCGCACGGTGATGCGGGTGATCGGCTTCAAGCGCGGCACCGGCGGCTCGTCCGGCGTGGGCTTCCTGGCCAAGGCGCTGGAACTGACCTTCTTCCCTGAATTGTTCCAGGTACGCACCACCCTGCAGGCCGCGCCCCCGCCGGATCTGGCCTGATCCCCATTCAGCTTGGCCGCCCGCGGCTGGCTGGATCGTTTCAGATGCAAGTTCAGCGAGCAGGCTGCGACCTGCCTCAAACGGCGTGTATTTGACGTGAACGCCAGAAGTCGGTGATCCTCGCGCGTTGCTTCACCGCACATCGGACGTGCCTCCATCCACCGAACCAGGAATTCCGCATGAGCGTAAACGCCACTGCGAACACCCCAGAGCCGGCGCTGCCGGACTTCAACACCACGATGGGCCACCCGCGCCCGTTGTGGATGCTGTTCATGACCGAGTTCTGGGAGCGCTTTGCGTTCTACGGCATCCGCTGGGCGTTGGTGCTGTACATCGTTGCCCAGTTCTACAACGGCAACGCCGCCGGTGAAGGCGACGCCAGCCGCATCTACGGCGCCTACCTGGCGCTGGTGTATGCCGCGGCGATCTTCGGCGGTTACGTCGCCGACCGCGTACTGGGTTACCAGCGCTCGATCCTGACCGGCGCGATCATCATGGCCGTCGGCCTGTTCATGATCTCGCTGCCGCAGGAGCACATCTTCAAGCTCGGCCTGGCCACGATCATCGTCGGCAACGGTCTGTTCAAGCCCAACATCTCGACCATGGTCGGCAAGCTGTACGGCCTGAAGGACGAACGCCGCGACTCGGGCTTCACCATCTTCTACATGGGCATCAACATCGGCGCGATGATCGCTCCGGTGCTGACCGAGTACCTGGCCCGCAAGGTCTTCGGCACCTCGGAAATGCCGTCCTACAAGGTCGTGTTCATCGCTTCCGGCGTGGGCATGCTGATCTCGCTGGTGTGGTTCTACATCGGTCGTGCCGGCCTGAAGGGCATCGGCGCACCGCCGGCCGGTGCCGAAGGCTTCGGCCGCATCGTCATGGTGCTGGTCGGTTCGCTGTTCGCCATTCCGGTGGCCTACTTCCTGCTCGCCACCGGCGCCACCGCGCTGGCCTGGATCCTCGGCGTGATGTTCGCTGCCCTGGCCGTGCTGCTGCTGGTGGAAGGCATCCGCGAGGGCAAGGTGCAGCGCGACCGCGTGATCGCCATGCTGATCATCTTCGCCTTCAACGTCATGTTCTGGATGTTCTTCGAACAGGCCGGCAGCTCCTTCACCTTCCTGGCCGAGAACATCGTCAACCGCCAGCTGGGTGAGTGGACCTTCCCGACCGCGTGGTTCCAGTCGGTCAACTCGGTGGCGATCATCACCCTGGCGCCGATCATCGCCTGGATCTGGGTGGCCCTGGGCCGCGCCAATCCGTCCATTCCGCGCAAGTTCGGCCTCGGCCTGCTGTTCAACGGCGCGGCCTTCGCCCTGCTGATGTTCGCCCTGTCGACCATGGTCGTGGACGGCAAGATCCCGTTCTGGACCCTGTTCATGGTCTACGTCATCCAGTCGGTCGGTGAGCTGTGCCTGTCGCCGATCGGCCTGTCGATGGTGACCAAGCTGGCCCCGGTGCGCCTGGTCGGTTTCGGCATGGGTGGCTGGTTCCTGTCCACCGGCATCGGCAACAACCTGTCGGGCATCTTTGCCGGTGCGGTCAGCGGTGAAGGCGGCATGACGGTCGAATCGGCCCTGAAGGGGTATACCTTCGGCTTCTGGGCCTTGATCGGTTCGGGTGTGGTCCTGTTCCTGGTCGCGCCGCTGATCAACAAGCTGATGCATGGCGTGAAGTAATGAGAGGGTAGTGGGCATGCGTACATCGTTCGGTGGTGCAGTGGTGGCAGTGGTGTGTGCGGCGCTGATCGGCGCCTGTTCGCAGCCTCAACCTCCCGCGGCCCCCGAGCCCACGCAGCCCCTCGACACTCGCCCCACCGAGCCACCGGTCGCTGACCCCAGCGAACCGGTGGCCTCGGGCAACACCCCGGCGGCGGCCGACATCGCCGCCATTGCCGGGCTTGGCGCGCAGTTCGACCCCGTCCGCAATCCCGTTGCCGACCTGGAAACGGCCAAGGTCGAGGCCCAGCGCGGCAACAAGCGCATCATCCTGGAAGTGGGCAACGCCGCGTGCGAGCCCTGCCATGCGCTGGATGAAGCCGTGGAAGGCAATGGCGATCTGCGCCGCTTCCGTGATGCCCACTACGTGTGGGTGAAGGTCAACGACAGCGCCGAGAACCCGAACGCGGCGTTCCTCGGCCAGTTCCCGCCGCTCGAAGGCGAGCACCCGCACCTGCTGGTGATCGATGCCGACGGCACCCTGCTGGCGCCGCAGCCCAGCGAAGCAATGCGCAAGGGCAATGCCGTGCAGACCGCACGCGTGATGGCGTTCCTCAAGCAGTGGGCGCCTGACCGGTAGCGCCCGGCGTTTCCCGCCCGCTGCCCGGACATCCACGCGTGGCGTGGATCTACAGATCATTACCCTTCGGCCGTTAATGGCAAGGACCTCACTGCGCCACCCGGCGCGACCGGAGCGCCCATGCACAGCGACCACGCCGAACGCCTGCCCGAACCTGCCAGCCCGTTGGCCGAAGGAGAGGCACCCGATGGCGTGAGCCTGCCTGCGCAGGAAGCGCTGCTGGATGACGCCGGCACCGGCGACGACACGCTGGAGTTGGCACCGCCGCGGCATCGGCTGCCGCAGATCGCCCTGCCCGACAACGTGGTGCTGAAAGGCGCGGTGCAGAAGCTGGTGGAACAGAAGGCGCGGCTGGATCGACTCGCCGCCGAAGGACAGCTGGCCGGCCTGCTGCCGCCGGAATGGCACGGCAACGGCGTGCGTGCGATCGACCTGTCCAGTTTCGTGCAGGGCGTGCTGCCGTTCCTGCAGCCCGCTGAGCGTGGTGAAACCGCACCGGCCCGCCTGCCGGTGCGCCATGTGCTGGGCGACGACAGCCGCTGGGGCCTGGCCGATGTGCCCGAACCGAAGTCACTGGCCTGGTACCTGGCCAGTGATGACCGCGCCAACGCGGGCAGCAAGGATGTCGCCGAGGCCTATCTGGTCGGCGCGCTTGGCCTGGCCTGGATGCAGGAAGGGCGCAGCCGTCCCGGCTTCCTGCGTGCGATGGAACAGGACAGCCTGGCGGCCCGGGTGACCATGCTGGGCTACCCGCCGCCGAGCGAGCTGGCGTTGTACAGCGTGACCGCACACGGCCAGCCGCAGATCTGGTGTGTGCATGGGCGGCGCAGGCTGCGTCCGCTGGTGGCGCCATGGCTGAGCGTGCCGCTGCTGACCGCCTATGGCGTGCCGGCACCGGTGGCGTGGCCGGGCAGCTTCCCGCCCGTCGAGGCCGTGGCCGAGGCGATTGCCGCCGCCCGTCCGGGCAAGCTGCTGCCAGAAGTGGATCTGGGCAGAGTGGTGGCGAAGATCGCCGAAGATGCCTCGTCCGAAGCGTGGCAGCCGGTCAGCCTGCTGCAGCTCAACACCTGGTCGCCGCGCTGGCCGTTCTTCCTGGGCACCTTCGTCGGCCTGCCGTCGCTGCTGCTGGTCACTGCCGCACTGGCGTTGCCCGGGGCGGTCGAAGCGGCCACTGTCGCCGCCTCGCTGGGCTTTGCCGGTGGCGCCATCGGCGCGCTTGCGGTGCCGTGGATCCATGCGCGGCGCAAGCATCTGAGCTGATCGAGTGGGTCATCCACGCATGGCGTGGATCTACTGGGAAGCGCCATAGCGCACCCACCTATGGTGCGGATCCATCCGTGTGCGTGATGCGGTAGATCCACGCCATGCGTGGATGCTCCTCCATCCGCATCTCAGGGTTCGGCAATCACCCGCAACGCACTGGCATAGCCCTTGGCGAGACTGGTCAGGTCAAGCAGCCGGTTCAACGACAGCAGCAGGCCTGGCTGGCAGGCCTTCAGGCGATGATGCTCAAGCCAGGCCTCGGTGACGGTTTCCAGTGTGGCCAAGGCCTCATCGATGCGCTGCAGGTCGGCATCGCGGTCGATGGGCCCGGTGGTGGGGTGATGGGGGCGTGTCATGGCGAAGCTCCGTGGCGGGCCGCCGGGAAGGCGGCAGGCGGTGCGTGGTTGAAAGACCGTGATCCGAAGGAGAACGGCGGCCATGCGGCCCCACGCACCGCCCGCCAAAGCAGGGCAGCGCGAGTCGTTGCCGCCCGCGATGGGCGGCGACGGGTGCGGCGTGGTTTCCTTCGGATCATCGGGCTTTCAACCCCGGCAGCGGAGCGCCGCTGCGTTCCCACCCTCAGGCCTGTGCAGCCCGCCGTCCAATAGGCAATGCCACTCGATGCGCGAATGTCGATACAGCCGCTCTGTGGATCAGGACTCTACCGGCCCCATTCCGAGACATCAGGCGGTAAACGCGACATGTCGAGTCGAACCCAGCTGAAAGACCGTTCGTCGGCGGGCAATGAACGCCGCGCGTTGCACGTCATCAATGGCCTGCGCCGGATCCCTCACAGCGCAGCCCGCGACATCATCCACGCCTGGCGTGGATCCATTTGTCGACCAAGGTCGACACCTACCAAGAGCGGCGGCGGGGGGGCGCCGCCCCGGGGTCAGACCCCTTCGCCCATCCGCTCCAGGCCATCGCCGGCCAGGCGCAGGATCAGCTTCTCCAGCACCTGCTCCTCTTCCTCGCTCAGCACCGACATCAGCTTGCGGGTGATCTCGATCACCATCGGCGCGATCGTCTCGTATACCTCGAACCCCGCCGCCGACAGCGCCAACACCGAACGGCGGCGGTCATCGCCATGCGTCTCACGCTTGATGAAACCGCGCTCCAGCAGGCGGGCCACCGCGCGGCTGACCGCGACCTTGTCCATCGCCGTGCGGTCGGAGACCTCGCTGGCCGACGACCCGGGGTACAGCGCCAGGATGGTGATCACCCGCCACTCCGGAATGGCCAGGCCATAGCGGTCGCCGTACAGCTTGGCGATGTTGCCGCTGACCCGGTTGGACAGCACGCTCAGCCGGTACGGCAGGAACTGTTCCAGGTCGAGCAGGACGTGGGAGGCACGCAGGCGGGTGGAAACGGGATCGGCGGGGCTCATGTTGCGGTGCACCTTGCTGGTGGTTTCAAGTGTAACTATAAGTGTTGGGTCCGTACCCTGCATTCTCGCCGGGTCCAACCCCGCCCRCACCTGGTTTGTGCCGATGCGGCACCGATTCGGAGCCACGCCATGAATACCGCAGTCCCGTCCGCCTCGCATCCCAACCCCGGCATGCAGGTCACCACCTTCGAAAACCCGATGGGCATCGACGGCTTCGAGTTCGTCGAATTCGCCGCACCGGCCGGCCGTGGTGCCGAGCTGCACGAGTACTTCCGCAAGATGGGCTTCAGCGCGGTGCTCAAGCACAAGCAGCGTCCGATTACCGTCTATCGCCAGGGCGACGTCAACTTCCTGGTCAATGAAGACCCCGATTCGTTCGCCGCCGACTTCGCTGAAAAGCACGGCCCGTGCGCCTGCGGCTTCGCCATCCGCTTCAAGAAGCCGGGCGCGGAGGTCTACCAGACCGCGCTGGGCAATGGCGCCGAAGCCATCGCCTTCAAGCCGGATAGCAAGGCGGTGAACGCCCCGGTCATCAAGGGCATCGGTGACTGCATGCTGTACCTGGTGGACCGCTACGGCGATGCCGGCAGCATCTTCGATGGCGACTACGAGCTGATCGCCGGCGCCGAGCTGCGCCCGAAGGGCTTCGGCCTGACCTTCATCGACCACCTGACCCACAACCTGTACTTCGGCAACATGCAGCAGTGGTCGGACTATTACGAGCGCCTGTTCAACTTCCGCGAGATCCGCTACTTCGACATCAAGGGCCTGAAGACCGGCCTGGTGTCCAAGGCGATGAYCGCGCCGGATGGCATCGTGCGCATTCCGCTGAACGAATCGTCCGACCCGAAGAGCCAGATCAACGAGTACCTGGATGCGTACAAGGGCGAGGGCATCCAGCACATCGCCTGCTTCACCGAGAACATCTACGAAACGGTCGAAGCCATGCGCGCGCAGGGCGTGGATTTCCTCGACACGCCGGAGACCTACTTCGATGTGATCGACCAGCGCGTGCCCAACCACGGTGAGGACGTCGCCCGCCTGGCGAAGAACAAGATCCTGATCGACGCCGACCCGGAAACCCACCAGCGCAAGCTGCTGCAGATCTTCACCCAGAACTGCATCGGCCCGATCTTCTTCGAGATCATCCAGCGCAAAGGCAACGAAGGCTTCGGCGAAGGCAACTTCACCGCGCTGTTCGAGAGCATCGAACGCGACCAGATCCGCCGCGGCGTGCTGTAAGGTTTCCACAACGGCACCTTCTCCACCGGTAGCGCCGGGCCACGCCCGGCGGCTTTCCCCAGGCTTCCAGGAACCCCCATGTCTCCCTCCATCACCGCCCGCGGCTACCAGTCCGGTTTCGGCAACGAGTTCGCCAGCGAGGCCGTGCCCGGTGCGCTGCCCGTCGGCCAGAACTCGCCGCAGAAGGTGGCCCATGGCCTGTATGCCGAGCAGCTGACCGGTACCGCATTCACCGCACCGCGCGGCAGCAATCGCCGCAGCTGGCTGTACCGGATCCGTCCGGCGGTTACCCACGGTGAGTTCACTCCCTTCGCGCAATCGCAGCTGCAGTGCGATTTCAGTGCACAGCCGGCTTCGCCGAACCAGCTGCGCTGGAGCCCGCTGCCGCTGCCGGAACTGCCCACCGATTTCGTCGAAGGCCTGTACACGATGGGCGGCAACGGCTCGCCCGACGCGCATGCCGGTGTCGGCATCCATCTGTACGCGGCCAACCGTGACATGGTCGGCCGCTACTTCTACGACGCCGACGGCGAACTGCTGATCGTGCCGCAGCTGGGCAGCCTGCGCCTGCTGACCGAGCTGGGCGTGATCGAGATCGAACCGCAGCAAATCGCGGTGATTCCGCGCGGCGTGCGCTTCCGCGTCGAGCTGCCGGATGGCCCGAGCCGCGGCTACATCTGCGAGAACTTCGGCGCACTGCTGAAGCTGCCCGACCTGGGCCCGATCGGTTCCAACGGCCTGGCCAATCCGCGCGATTTCGAGACCCCGCATGCCGCGTTCGAAGACGTCGACGGCGATTTCGAACTGATTGCCAAGTTCGACGGCCGCCTGTGGCGTGCGCCGATCAATCATTCGCCGCTGGACGTGGTCGCCTGGCACGGCAACTACGCGCCGTACCGCTATGATCTGCGCCGCTTCAACACCATCGGCTCGATCAGCCACGACCACCCGGATCCGTCGATCTTCCTGGTGCTGCACTCGCCCAGCGACACCCCGGGCACCAGCAACATGGACTTTGYGATCTTCCCGCCRCGCTGGMTGGTGGCGCAGAACACGTTCCGCCCGCCGTGGTTCCACCGCAACMTCGCCAGCGAGTTCATGGGCCTGGTGCATGGTGCCTACGACGCCAAGGC
>NZ_JBFTNR010000059.1:0-11124 GCF_056665995.1 Stenotrophomonas sp. 05L44_2 | reverse complement strand
CTTTGGTTGCGCCTGCAACCGTGTATTGCGGCGTTGCAGCAACCTGTGATCTAGTCGAGGCATCCGGTGGCCTCATGATGCGCTCCAGGAAGAGCACGGCGTGTGCGTCAGGGTGAGTGTGAAGACACTTGGCGTGCGGCCAGACAAGGCGCGCGCCGCCGCGCAGGCGAGTGCCTGCGCAAGGTGAGCAACGCCGTACGGGCGTGCGCCAAGCGGCTTCCCGACGGGCTGCGCCATGCGCGGCACACTCCACCATGACGTACAGGGCGTGCTCTACAGAGCGGGCAGGAGTGTCCCCGTTCATTTCAATCTGCATCGAGGTAGAGATGGCCCCCCGCAACCGCCAAGGGCTTTACGACCCGCGCTCCGAGCGCGATGCCTGTGGATTTGGCATGGTCGCCCAGCTCGACGACCAGCCTTCGCGCCTGCTGGTGGATACCGCCATCGCTGCGCTCTCGCGCATGACCCACCGTGGTGGTGTCGCCGCCGATGGGCTCACCGGCGATGGCTGTGGCCTGCTGCTGCGCCGCCCCGATGCCTTCCTGAAACTGCTGGCCAGTGAAGCCGGCATCGCCGTCGGCGCGCGCTTCACTGCGGGCCTGGTGTTCCTGCCGCACGATGCCGACGCCGCACAGGCCTGCCGCACACAGCTGCAGCAGCAGATCGAGGCCGTGGGCTGCAAGGTGGCCGGCTGGCGCGAGGTACCGACCGACGACAGCGTCTGCGGACAACTGGCACGCGACACCCTGCCGCGCATCGAGCAGGTGTTCGTCGATGCCGGCGTCGGCCAGGATGACGCCGGCTTCGGCCTGGCCCTGTTCCTGGCCCGCCGCCGCAGCGAACAGCAGCTGCGCGCGCACGCCGACTACTACGTCACCACGCTCAGTCCCAACGCCATCAGCTATAAGGGTATGGTGCTGCCGGACAAGCTCAGCCGCTTCTTCCCGGACCTGCAGCGGCGCGAACTGGCCTCCAGCGCCATCGTGTTCCACCAGCGCTTCTCSACCAAYACSMYGCCGCGCTGGCCGCTGGCGCASCCGTTCCGSMTGCTCGCSCACAACGGCGAGATCAAYACCATCGAAGGCAACCGGCGCTGGGCRCAGGCGCGCAGCAAGGTGTGGAAGACGCCCCGTTTCGACATCGGCGAGTTCGACCCGGTCATCTCCATGCACGGCTCCGATTCGCAGAGCCTGGACAACATGCTGGAACTGATGGTGTCCGCCGGCATGGAGCTGATCCAGGCCCTGCGCATCCTGGTGCCGCCGGCAACGCAGTCGCTGGAATTCAAGGACCCGGACCTGGCTGCGTTCTACGAGTTCCACGGCCTCAACAGCGAACCGTGGGACGGCCCGGCCGGCATCGTCGCCTGCGACAGCCGCTACGCGGTGTGCACCCTCGACCGCAACGGCTTGCGCCCGGCGCGCTGGATGCTGACCGCCGATCGTCACTTCCTGGTCGCCTCCGAAGCAGGCGTCTGGGAAGTACCGACCGAGCGCGTGGTGCGCAAGGGCAAGCTCGGCCCGGGCGAGATGATCGCCATCGACCTCAAGCGCGGTGACCTGCTCGATTCGGAGGCCATCGACCGCATCAACCGCGGCCGTGCACCGTACAAGCAGTGGCTGCAGCAGGGCGTCACCTACCTGCAGACCGAACTGATCGACCCGTCGCTGGTGGAAGAGCCGTTCGACGAAAGCACCCTGCGCAGCTACCACAAGCTGTACCAGCTCAGCAGCGAGGAAGTGGAACAGGTGCTGCGGCCGCTGGCCGAGACCGAGCAGGAAGCCACCGGCTCGATGGGCGATGACACGCCGATGGCCGTGCTCAGCCAGCGCAGCCGTCCGCTGTACGACTACTTCCGCCAGGCCTTCGCGCAGGTSACCAACCCGCCGATCGACCCGCTGCGCGAAGACTGCGCGATGTCCCTGTCCACCCAGCTCGGCAAGGAGACCAACATCTTCCATGCCGGCCCGGAGACGGTGAACCACGTCATCCTCAACTCGCCGGTGCTGAGCCAGCGCAAGCTGCGCCAGCTGCTGAAGATGGGCCAGTACGTGCAGGCCAACCGCCTGCTCGACCTGTCCTACAGCGAAGAGGAAGGCCTGCGTGCGGGCATTGAACGCATCTGCGTCGAGGCCGAACAGGCTGCGCGCGACGGCATGGTGATGCTGCTGCTGTCCGACCGCTACCCGGTGGCCGGGCGGCCGATGGTGCATGCGCTGCTGGCCACCAGCGCCATCCACCACCACCTGTCACGGCTGGGCCTGCGCTGCGACGTCAACCTGATCGTCGAGACCGGCACCGCGCGCGACGCGCACCACATGGCCTGCCTGCTCGGCTTCGGTGCCACGGCGGTGTATCCGTACCTGGCCTACCAGACCCTGTTCGATCTCGGCCGACGCGGCATCCTCAAGCTCAGCAAGGGCGGTGAGCAGTCGCAGATCGGCCGCCGCTACCGCAAGGGCATCTACAAGGGCCTGTCCAAGATCATCTCGAAGATGGGCATCTGTACCGTGGCCAGCTACCGCGGTGCGCAGCTGTTCGAGATCATCGGCCTGGAGCCGGAGGTCGTGGACCTGTGCTTCCCCGATACCGCGTCGCGCATCGGTGGCGCCGGCTTCGCGCGCCTGGATGCCGACGCGCGCGAACTGTGCGCGCAGGCCTGGGACGCCCAGCAGGGCGTGGATGTCGGCGGCCTGCTGAAGTACGTGCACGGCGGCGAGTACCACATGTACAACCCGGACGTGGTGACCACCCTGCAGCGCGCAGCGCGCAGCGGTGACCCGCGTGCGTGGCAGCAGTACTGCGATGCCGTGCATGCGCGCCCGCCGTCGGCGCTGCGCGATCTGCTGCAGCTGGTGCCGGCGGCAACGCCGACACCGCTGGACGAAGTGGCACCGGCCAGCGATCTGTTCCCGCGTTTCGATACCGCCGCGATCAGCCTCGGTGCGCTCTCTCCCGAGGCGCATGAAGCGCTGGCCATTGCGATGAACCGCCTCGGCGGCCGCAGCAATTCCGGCGAAGGTGGCGAAGACCCGGCGCGCTATGGCACCGACAAGCGCAGCAAGATCAAGCAGGTGGCCTCAGGCCGCTTCGGCGTCACCGCCGAATACCTGGTCAACGCCGAAGTGCTGCAGATCAAGGTTGCGCAGGGCGCCAAGCCCGGCGAAGGCGGCCAGCTGCCCGGGCACAAGGTCAATGAACTGATCGCACGCCTGCGCTATGCCAGGCCGGGCATCGGCCTGATCTCGCCGCCGCCGCACCACGACATCTACTCCATCGAAGACCTGGCGCAGCTGATCTACGACCTCAAGCAGGTCAACCCGACCGCGCTGGTGTCGGTGAAGCTGGTCAGCCATGCCGGCGTCGGCACGATCGCGGCGGGCGTGGTAAAGGCCGGTGCTGACCTGATCACCATTTCCGGCCATGACGGCGGTACCGGTGCTTCGCCGGTCAGCTCGATCCGCTACGCCGGCGTGCCGTGGGAACTGGGCATCGCCGAGGCGCACCAGGCGCTGGTGGCCAACGACCTGCGTGGGCGCACCCTGCTGCAGACCGATGGCGGCCTGAAGACCGGCCTGGACGTGGTCAAGGCAGCGCTGCTGGGCGCGGACAGCTTCGGCTTCGGCACCGCGCCGATGATCGTGCTGGGCTGCAAGTACCTGCGCATCTGCCACCTCAACAACTGCGCCACCGGCGTCGCCACCCAGGACGAACGCCTGCGCGAGAACCACTTCACCGGCCAGCCCGAGCGCGTGGAGAACTTCTTCCGCCTGCTGGCCGAGGAGGTGCGCGGCTGGCTGTCGGTGCTGGGCGCACGTTCGCTGCAGGAAATCGTCGGCCGCACCGACCTGCTGCGCCAGCTTGAGGTCTCGCCGCGCGAGGACGTGCGCGTGGACCTGTCGCGGCTGCTGGCCGACGCCAGTTACCCGGGCAGCCACTGCGCCGCACAGCGCCTGTATGAATCTCCGGACAGCCTGGCCACGCAGATGGACGGCCTGCTGGCCGAGGCCATCGAACACAAGCGCGGTGGCGAGCATCGCTTCCTGATCCACAACACCGACCGCAGCATCGGCACCCGCCTGGCCGGCGCCGTGGCGCGCGCGCACGGCAACCAGGGCATGGCCGAATCGCCGCTGGAACTGCGCTTCCGCGGCAGCGCCGGGCAGAGCTTCGGCGCCTTCAACGTCGGCGGCCTGCACCTGGAAGTGGAAGGTGAAGCCAACGACTACGTCGGCAAGGGCATGGCCGGTGGCCGCCTGGTGGTGCGTCCGCCGCGTGGCGCACGCTTCGAGGCACGCAGCACCGCCATCATCGGCAACACCTGCCTGTATGGCGCAACCGGTGGCGAGCTGTTCGCCGCCGGCCGTGCCGGTGAACGATTCGCCGTGCGCAACTCCGGCGCACTGGCGGTAGTGGAAGGCGCAGGCGATCACTGCTGCGAGTACATGACCGAC
Source organism: Stenotrophomonas sp. 05L44_2 (assembly GCF_056665995.1). Classification (NCBI taxonomy): domain Bacteria; kingdom Pseudomonadati; phylum Pseudomonadota; class Gammaproteobacteria; order Lysobacterales; family Lysobacteraceae; genus Stenotrophomonas; species Stenotrophomonas sp. 05L44_2. The sequence goes on along the minus strand of NZ_JBFTNR010000059.1, from coordinate 6,670 downwards.
GGCGTGGTGCTGGTGCTGGGCAAGGTCGGCCTCAACTTCGGTGCCGGCTTCACCGGTGGCCTGGCCTACGTGCTGGACGTGGACCGCGATTTCGTCGACCGCTACAACCACGAGCTGATCGACATCCATCGCGTCTCCGCCGAAGGATTCGAGAACTACCGCCAGCACCTGCACCGCCTGATCGGCCGTCATCGCGAACTGACCGGCAGCATCTGGGCGCAGCAGATCATGGACGAGTTCCGCGATTACATCGGCAAGTTCTGGCTGGTCAAACCCAAGGCCGCCAGCATCGAGTCGCTGACCGAAACCCTGCGCCGCGCGGCGTGACACACCGCACGTGACGGATGCGCCGCATGCACTGGGCGCACCGGCTTCCCCACCGCTGTAGTGCCGGCCGCTGGCCGGCATCCGGAAATCCACAGAGTCCGCCATGAGCCGCAAGCACGCCTTCCAGTTCCTCGACCTGCCCCGGACCATGCCGCAGCGCATCCCGGTYGAACTGCGCACCTCCGGCGACTGGGGTGAGCTGTACGGAAAGTTCGGCAAGGAGGATGCGCAGTACCAGGCCGGCCGTTGCCTGGACTGCGGCAACCCGTACTGCAGCTGGAAGTGCCCGGTGCACAACGCCATTCCGCAATGGCTGCAGCTGGTGCAGGAAAACCGCATCCACGAAGCAGCCACGCTGTGCCACAGCACCAACCCGTTGCCGGAAGTGTGCGGCCGGGTGTGCCCGCAGGATCGCCTGTGCGAGGGCAGCTGCACGCTGGAAGAGTTTGGTGCGGTCACCATCGGCGCGGTGGAGAAGTACATCGTCGATACCGCGCTGGCTACCGGCTGGCGGCCGGACATGACGGCGGTGCAGCCCACCGGCCACACGGTGGCGGTGATCGGTGCCGGCCCCGCGGGGCTGGCCTGTGCCGACCGCCTGGCGCATGCCGGCATCACCGCGGTGGTCTACGACCGTTACGAACAGGTCGGTGGCCTGCTGCAGTTCGGCATCCCCAGTTTCAAGCTGGACAAGGACGTGATCCGTCGTCGTCGCGACGTGCTGGAAGGCATGGGCGTGCAGTTCCGCCTCGGCGTGGAGATCGGCCGCGACATCAGCCTGCAGCAGCTGCTGGACACCCACGATGCGGTGTTCGTCGGTACCGGCGCGTATCGCTACACCGATGGTGGCCTCGACGGCCAGGACCTGAAGGGCGTGCTGCCGGCATTGCCGTTCCTGGTGCAGAACAGCCGCATCGTCGGCGGCGATGATCCGCAGGGCCGCCCGATCGCCGGCTGGGAAGACCAGATCGCCCTGCCCGACCTCAATGGCAAGCGCGTGGTGGTCCTCGGCGGTGGCGACACCGGCATGGACTGCGTGCGCAGCGCGGTGCGACTGGGCGCGGCCAAGGTCACCTGTGCCTACCGCCGCGACGAAGCCAACATGCCGGGCAGCGCGCGCGAAGTGGCCAACGCGCGCGAGGAAGGCGTGCGCTTCCTGTTCAACCGCCAGCCGCTGTCGATCGAAGCCGGCGCCGATGACGAAGTGATCGGCGTCACCGTCATCGAGACGCGCCTGGGCGAACCCGATGCCAACGGCCGCCAGAACGCGGTACAGATCGAGGGCAGCGAGTCGCTGCTGGAAGCGGACGTGGTGATCATCGCGTTCGGTTTCTCGCCCAGCGTGCCGTCGTGGCTGGCCGAGCATGGCGTGGAGGGCCAGGCCAACGGCCGCATCCTCGCCGGAGGCAAGGGCAAGCTGCCCTTCCAGACCGCACATCCCCGTCTGTTCGCAGGGGGTGACGCAGTGCGCGGTGCCGACCTGGTGGTGACCGCCGTGGCCGAAGGTCGCGACGCCGCCGCCAGCATCGCCCGGCTACTGGCGCACTGACAGATCGAGCGGCATCAGCACTGCGGCCAAGGTGGCATGCAGTGCCTGGCGGTCGACCGGCTTGGCGATGAAATGATCGATGCCAGCGTCGAGGCAGGTCTGGCGGGTACTGTCGAGCACGCTGGCGGTCAACGCGATGATCGGCACCCTTGCCGCGTCGGCACGGGGATCGGCGCGGATCGCGCGGGCCAGGGCAAAGCCGTCCATGCCCGGCATGTGGCAGTCGGTGATGACCAGCGCGAACCGTTGCGTCTGCCACGCCTGCCAGGCCTGCTCGCCATTGGCTGTGGCATGCACCTGCAGGCCCAGATCCCGCAGCTGTCGCACCAGCAGCTGCAGGTTGGTGGGATGGTCTTCGGCAACCAGTACCCGTACCGGCGGCAATTCGTGCAGGCCAGCCGCATCATCACGATGCTCCACCGATGGCGCCTCGCAGGCCGGCAGGTACAGGTCCAGCCACACCGTGGTGCCCACGCCCGGCGTACTGCACAGGTGCAGTTGCCCGCCCATCGATGCCGCCAGGTCCCGGCAGATCGCCAGGCCCAGGCCGCTGCCACCGAAGCGCCGGGTGGTGGAGGCGTCGGCCTGGGTAAATGCTGCAAATACCGCCCGCTGGCGCTCCCGGCTGATGCCCACGCCGGTATCGGTCACCTGCAGCCGCAGTTGCTGGCCGTGCGCGCGCTGCTGCAGCACCCGCACCTGCAGGTCCACCCCACCGTGCAGGGTGAATTTCAGCGCATTGCCTGCCAGGTTGAACAGGATCTGGCGCAGGCGCAGCGCATCGGCCAACGATCCACGCTGCAGCGCAGGATCCACCTCGCAGCGCAGATGCAGCCCTTTGCTTGCCGCCACCGGCACCAGCAGGCGCTGCACCGCACGCAGCAGTTCGGCCAGGTCGGTGGGCAGGCACTGCGGTGGCTGTGGGCCGGACTGCAGGCGTTGGCTGTGCAGGACGTCATCAAGGATCTGCCGCAGCATCTGCGCGGCATCATCGATGGTCGCCAGTACCTGGCGCTGGCGCGCATCGAGTGCGCCGCCGCCGAAGCGCTCCAGCATTCCCAGCAAGGTGCTCATCGGCGTGCGGATCTCGTGGCTCATGGTGGCCAGGAAATGGCTCTTGGCGGCAGCATCCTGCTCAGCATCACGCCGCGCATCGTTCAGTGCCTGCGTGCGTGCGCGCGCCTCGGTGACATCCATCCAGTATCCGCTCCATTCCACGCCGCTGTCGCTGCAGGCAATCGGGCGCCCGTGCGAACGTACCCAGCGCCAGCCGTTGGGGCCGCGCGTGCGGAAGGTGATGTCGATGGGCCCGCGCACCAGCGCGGCGGCATCAACGCAGGCCAGCACCGAGCGGCGGTCCTGCGGATGGACTGCTGCCAGCAGGCTTCCATGGTCGACCCGCGCGGTATCTACGCTGATCCCGAACAGGGCATGCACATCGCCGGCAATGTGGGGAACGCTGTACTCGCCGGTGCTGCTGCGCCGCGCCTGGTACACCACCGCCGGCAGGTTGGCGGTGACTTCCTGCAGCCGCTGCTCCAGCGCCTGCCTGCGCAGGCCTTCGCGGTGCAGTCGCCAGTAACCGAATGCATGCACCAGGCCCATTGTCAGCAGCATCAGCAGCACCGCGATCAAGCCGCGTAGGGGCGACACCGGCGGCACGTGGCCGCGGCGAGGGGATGTCGAGACCCAATGGGCCCGCAATGCCTCGCGCTGTTCCTCCGTCATGCCCGCCTGCAGTTGGTTGAAGCGATCCACCAAGTGCGCGCACGCCGGCAGCGCAGCCAGTACCAGTGCGTCGCTGAAGCCGGCCGGCGCCGCTACGTCCAGCGCGCCGCCAGGCTGATCGCGCAGCGCCGCTTCCACTTCCACCAGGTTGCCCACCACTGCATCGATCTGGCCGCTGATCAGCAGCTGCAGCGCCTTGTCCAATGCCGCCACCTGCAGCAGCGGCACATGCGCGCCCGACTCCTCCAGCACCCTGGCAAGCGGCACGGTGTCGAGGCTGGCCACGCCGCGACCGTGCAGTCCGTCCAGGCCGTGGATCGGCAGCGCGTCGGGGCGTCGCACGATCACCTGCGGCACCTGCAGGTAGGGCACGCTGGCCACCCAGCCTTTCGGCGTCTGCGCGCGCGGCCAGCCAAGCACGGCGTGGGTCCCGGCAGGCAGCGCGGCAGCGGCCAGCGCCGTCGCCGCGACCGGTGTGGCACGCAGCGTGGGCACCTGTTCCTGCAGCAGCGCCAGATAGGCGGCCACCAGCCCCTGTGGCGTGTCGTCCTGACTGGACGACAACGGCGCACGGTCAGCGGGATAGGCAAGCAGGATGGGGCCTTCGCACTGTCCGGCCCAGGCCGGCGCCGACAACAGCGACAGGGCGGCGATGCGGGCCAAAGGGCCAGCGACATTCACGGTGGACATCCTCATGTCGCAGGCAGGGGCATGGCCGCATCGCGGTGCGACCTCCTGCCACGCTAGCGACGCCCCTGCCAGCAACAATGAGGAAATTTGTAAAACCCTCCGAAACCGTCAATAGCGACATACACTGCCGCTTCTACCGATCCCGGAGCTTTCGATGCGCATCGGCCTGGCCGCCAACCGTCTCCATCACCACGACGCGCGCGCGGCACTGTTCCGCTGGCTGCGCGCCAGCGAACCCGGGCTGCGCGAACTGGGCGTGACACTGTGTGCGGTCGGMCGTACCCACGAYGCGATCCAGCGCAACAGCTTCCTTGCCGGCTACGACGGCCTGCAGCGCTATCCCTACGGTCGCGACGGCGGCTTGATGAAACTGGTGGCCGAAGTGGTGGGCATGGGCGCCGAGCGTACGCTGGACGGTGCGGTCTATCTGATGGATCCGGTGGACCCTTCCTCGGTTTTCCCCGAGGCGACCGCGCTCAAGCGCCAGTGCGTGATCCACGGCAAGCCTTTCATTTCCACCGTGGCCACCGCCCGCGACTGGATCGAGGTGGAGCGCATCCATGCTGGCCTGGCTGCCGATACAGGCGCCAACGACCTGCATGCATTCGAAGGGCAGACGCTGGCGTTGATCGCGCACGATGCGATGAAGCCGGCGATGCTGGCCTTCGCCGATGAACACTTCGACGTACTGGCGCGCTTCGGCGAACGCGTCGCCACCGGTACCACCGGCCAGCGTTTGAACGAGTTGGCCTGGAGCCGCGGCTGGCCAGCGGATGCGGCATGGGTGACGCGCTACCAGAGCGGGCCGATGGGCGGCGATGCGCAGATTGCCGACCGCGTGCTGGAAGGCCGTTGCCAGCGCGCGATCTTCTTCGAAGATCCGCACGTGGCGCGCCAGCACGAAGCGGACATCCAGCTGCTGGAGCGGGCGGTGACCACGGTGACCGATCAGGCGGTGTGCATCACCGCGCCGCGCGTGGCTGCGCGGTGGGCGGAGGCGGCGGCCCTAACCCACCCCGCCCGGCCACGGATGGTTTCCGTGCTGACCACGGAAGAGAAAAGGAAGAGCAGGAGCAAAGCGGGTCGCGCGCTGTGCGCGCTTCAGTAGAGCCGATTTTGCTCGACTGCGCCGCCGGCTCTATGGAGTGGAGCCCCTTCTGTTGAAGGGGCGCGCCGAAGGCGGGGGTAGAGGAGGAATGCGTGGGCAACTGCTGTAGCGCAGGCGCTACAGCAGTTGCCGGAGCATCGCTTTCAGGCGTCGCCCTTCCAGCTGGAAATAGTCGCGCTGCTCGCGCCAGTCGGGGAAGCGTTGTTCCACTTCGTGCCAGAACGCGGGCGAGTGGTTGGCCTGGATCAGGTGGCAGAGTTCGTGCACCAGCACGTACTCGAAGGCGGCGGGACGGCCCAGTACCAGTGCCAGGTCCAGCGCCATGCTGCCGTCGGGGGCCAGCGAGCCCCATTGCGAGGACATCACCTTCAACCGCAGGCGGCTGGGCGCGCGCGGCAGGCCGGGCAGGTACTTCGGCAACCAGCGGCCGACATCGGCGCGGGTCTGTGCTTCATAGAATTCGCGCAGCAGGCGGCGCAGGGTCGCATCGCCGCCACGGCTCGGCCACTGCACACAGGCACCGTGTTCGTCGATTTCCAGCCGTGCGTAGCGGCCTTCCTGCCAGCGCAGCGGCAACAACTCGCCGCGCAGCGGCAGCACCCCTTCAACGCCGGGCTGCAACGCGGCGGGCAGACCATGCCCCTGGTAGTGGCGCAGCTGCAGCCCCAGCCATTCGCGATGCAGTTCGAGGAAGCGCTCGCCCATCACCAGGCTGGCACGCGGCGGCAACGTCAGTCGTGCGCCGCGCTCATCGACGCTGAGCTTGATCCGGCGCGCGCGTGGATCACGCACGCGCAGTATCTCGATCTCGACATCCTCCAGGCGCAGGCGAACGGTATCGCGCTGCACGGTGGCGGGTGGGACCGGCGAGATCAGGCGGCGCAGCAGACGGCTCATGGTCCCAGCATAGCGCCGTGCGAGGCCGCCGGATGACCGGCGGCCGACGGCCTGCCTGTTCAGTCAGCCTTGCTGAGCTTGAAGGCTTCTTCAAGCAGCAGGAACAGGCGACGGATCTCCGCACTCTGCAGGGCGAAGCGGGCGTCGAACTCGGCACGGCGGCCGTCTTCGTCGGCATGTTCCAGCTGGTCCAGCGCGCCGTCCAGGAACTTCAGCTTGCGCACGATCAGGTCGTCGCCCAGCACGAAGGACAGGTTGTCCTCGAACACCAGGGCCAGCTTGGTGACCTGCTTGCCGGCATCCAGGTGCTTGTCGATCTCGTCGCAGCGCAGTTCCTGATGCTGGCACTTGACCACCGCGCCGCCTTCCAC